>CAZDOV010000031.1:0-7193 GCA_964507135.1 uncultured Eubacteriales bacterium
GTTCATTAGGGCTCCACCGGTATCTTTCGCTATTCCTGTCCACGTTTGCTTGCCGTCTGTTATTTCAAGCCGAGAGCCGTAAGGTATTTTCCTGGGGTCTACTGCTATTGTTAAATTTTCCACAGGGGCCGAACCAGTCGATGTTTTCGCTCCTTTTGGTGCTGTATACGCTGTTGCAGAGCCTCTCAAAACTTTTTTAACTACTCTTTCAACTGAGCTTGTGGCAGGACTCGGCTGAGTGGATTCTTCCTGGTAGTCATTCCCGACTACCACTATCTCGTTGACTGGATCGCGAACAATAACGCTGCCAATTTCTTCACGCTTGACTACTTTCCCGTCAATAAGAAAGTTCCTGTAAGTTACTTTTTTGAGGCCTTCTTTACCCTTCAAAATTATTTTTTGATTTCTTTTGTTCAAAATAGCTGATTTTTCATATTCAACTTTAAATGGAATTTTTTCTTCAACTGTTTCTTCCTGATATTCAACTTTATTCACAACTATGTCGATCCCCTCGTAGACGTTATCCTGCAAGCCTACATTTAAAATATCCTCAGAAGAAATATCCAAATTCAGATATTCTAAAGCATCAATTACGTTTCCCGAAGTAACGAAATATTTCTTTTTTTCGCCACGTATGGTTACATTTACCATAACAAGCGGGGAAATCTCAATATGCATATCTGGTTCCACGGCTTCGTTAACCGAAAAATTAATACCTTCGTCTTCTTCGAGAACGATCCCTGCCTTACTTAGCGCGTCTCCAACTGTTCCCCCAGTCATTTTGACGTTTTCGGTGTCGCCCTCATGTTCTAAATAAACATCAAAAGCTTTTTTCATGTTTATATTAATCTCATTTCCGATATCCTCGCGAGTAATTTCGTCGTCAGAAGTAGGATAAATTCCCACCTGATTGAGTATCTTGTTGGTGTCCGCGTTGAGTGTCAAAGTGAAGAGCTTTTCGCCGTCAACGTCGACATTAACTTTTTTGCTAAGTGTTCCAATCGAAAATACCGATACCGTGCACACAGTTGTCATTAATACGAGCGCAATAGCTCTTTTCACACTGCTGTCAAAGTTTTTCTTAGGGCCAAACTTTTTTAAACTGCCAAATTTCTTGAGCCAACCAGGGGCTTTTCGGTTACAGTTCATATTTTAAGTTTACCTCCTCGTTACAAAATCACAAAAACAGTTTCTTTAATGATGTTTACTCTTACACTGTAACGTTTTTCTCAAGCTTGTAATATCTGGAAGCTAGAAAAATTCATCACTGATTCAGCATGATATTAAACATTTTGGCTGCTGTCAAACTTTTTGAAAAAATGTTTTTGTTGATTTTAACGACGCGTTTTGGCTAGCTGAGAAAAAGTTGCATATTTTTTCAAAGATACTTTTTAATATTTTATCGAAATAAAATATTAATATTTATCGATGTGCTTTTTGGATTGTACAAACTCCCGAAATTAATAGTTTACGTTTTGGTTACAAAAAATTACGCGTATAAAAGAATTTACTATTGTTTATGTCAATTTCGACATCAGGTGAATATACTGCCTATATAAGGTTGTTTTTAGACACGCAATTCAGAACATACATACCATAGCTCGGAGGTCCCAAAAATGTCACAGCCAAATTCAGGTAGCACTTTCTTGACATTCGAATACGGCACGCAGTCAGGGACTGCAATTTCGAATACCGCAAATATTATGCTTGAAGATACGTTAAGCATCAGCAAATCGTGCCTTATGAATGATTATTTTCTAGCAGATAACATTGTTTACAGCATCTCAATCACAAACAATTCCGCGCTCCCAGTTTCAAAGGTGAAAATTAAGGAAAATCTCGGTACGTATAAAATAAATAATGGCTCTGTTTCCGTTACTCCGCTGAGCTATGCGAACTCATTTGAGTGCTACGTAAATGGCGTGCGCCAAATAATGACAGATCCTAAAATTTATTCAGATAAAATTATTTTTGATGTAAGCTCTATCTCGCCAACGTCTACTGCTCTGCTTTTTTATACCGTTAAAGTAACTGATAAAGCTCCGCTGAAATCAAACTCCTTTATAGAAAACAAGACTTTCATAACGTCATCTTTATCAGAAAAATCGTTTGAAGCATCTCATACAATAAACGTCAGAGATAATGCCGAAATCCGAATTATAAAACGAATAAAGACTTCAAAAATCATCTCTGGTGGGGGAGTTGGTTATGAACTTCTAATATACAACTATGGCAACACCGATGCTACGAATGTTGCGATAAAAGATACACTCATACCTGAAATATCTGCAGTCAAAATTACCATAAATTCTCGCCAATTAGATTTAGGGGATTTTAGCTATCGTGCAGGTACTTTACAAATACCTTCATATGGCACAGAAACTGCAATTTCAGTGCCTGCGGCAACGTTCACACAGGACGAAGCATCCGGTAAGGTAAATGTAACTCCAGGATACACAGAAATAGCGATTGAAGGGCACATGTGAAGATATTACAAATTACGATTTTGTTCGACGTAAGTCGGGAAAAATACTATTAAAAATTATGATTTTAATTTTAAAAATCTCGGACAAGCTGTACATTTCCAACAATTATAATTTTAAAACATGAAAAATTATTGACTTAAATTTTGGGTTAATATAGACTGTTTTGGGTGTTGAGAATTAAATCGCCAAAAGTTGGAATATTAAGTCTTAGAGCAGGTAAATTGGATTTAAACAGACAGTCGGTATGTGCCCAAGTAGCTTAGAGTAGAGCGTTGTGATATTCAGAGGTGTCGGTGCAAGTCCGTCCTGGGGCAAAATTTTATCCAAAGAGAGGTAAATCTCATGTACGAAGACAAGACCCTTACCTGCGTGGATTGCGAACAGCCATTTGTGTTCACGGCAGGCGAACAAGAATTCTATGCAGAGAAAGGATTCGAAAATGAACCAAAAAGGTGCAAAAGTTGCCGCGATAGCCGCAAAGGCACCAAAGGCAGCAGAGAAATGTTTGAAACAGTATGCGCCGAATGCGGCAACCAGGCTCTCGTGCCATTTCAGCCTAGGGATGACCGGCCGGTTTATTGCAGCGATTGCTTTGCAAAACACAGAAGTGCTCAAGAAGGCAGCACCGAATTTGGTGGAGATTACGCCGAATAGTTTCGACGTTACAATACAAGAAGCTACGACAACATCGTGGCTTTTTTGTTTTATTTTCTGTATTATTGTTTAAGATTTAACACTTTTTCAGAAAGGAACGTTATGAATCAACCACTGAAAATAAGCAGTAGGCTTTTTGAATGTGCAAATATGGTGAGTCAAGGTGCGACGATTGCTGATATTGGAACAGATCACGCGTATATTCCGATTTGGCTTGCACAAAACAACCGTATTTCTTCGGCTCTTGCTTGCGATATTCGGACGGGGCCACTCGAAATTGCAAAAAAAAATATAGAAAAATATGGTCTTTTATCTACAGTAGAAACCAGAATTTCGAACGGTTTGAAATCTGTTTCAGAAAACGAAGCCGATGAAGTAATAATTGCCGGGATGGGAGGAAATATTATTTCGAAAATCCTAAGTGAATGTACTTGGGAAAACAAATCGCAAAAAATATTTATTCTCCAACCGATGAAATACGAAGAACGCTTGAGAGAATATTTGGCCGAAAACGGATACAACATCCTGCATGAAAGCGCAGTTATCTGTTGCAAAAAAGTTTATACCACAATGAAAGTGGTTTTTTTGGGGGAAAAACAGAAAATCAAAGCGTATCAGAAATATATAGGAAAGCTCGAAGATAATCACGATTCCAACGCTGCGCAAGCTTATATAAGAAAGCAAATAAAAAACCTTATCAATCACCTTAATGGAGCAAAAGCCGAGAATTTGCAGTCACAGGAAACGTATTATCACGACGTAATATCAGATTTGAAAAAACTTTTAATCGAAGAAGGTAATTAAAATGGCAACAATAAAAGAAATTTATGATTTTTTGGATAAAACTGCACCGTTTAAAACCGCTTTTGAATTCGATAATGTGGGGCTTCTCGTTGGAGATCAAAATTTGGAGGTAACTAAAGCGCTCGTCGCGTTAGATATAACAAGCGAAGTGTGCGATGAAGCAAAAAATCTCGGAGCGCAGTTGATAATCAGCCACCATCCGGTGATTTTTAAGCCGCTAAAAAACTTAGAGCTAGGTAGCGTTGTTGCAAATTTAATCCAAAACAAAATAAGCGCCATTTGCGCTCACACAAACTTAGACGTAGCTCCGGATGGCGTAAATTTTCATCTTGCTAAAAAATTAGAGATTTCAGAACCATATCCGCTAACTTACGAAGAAAACCACCCGCTAGGCATCATTGGTAATCTCTCAAACAGAATGCTTCCAGATGAGTTCGCAAAATTTGTAAAAGAAAGATTAAATTGCCACGGAGTTAGATATACAAATCCAAACAAAAATATTAAAAAAATCGCTGTTTGTTCTGGTTCGGGAGGAAATTTGGTTCGCGAAGCACACGCAAAACACGCCGATGCCTTTGTTACCGGCGAAATCAAACATAGCGATATTCTAATGGCCAATCATCTGGGCATCATGATCGTAGATGTAGGGCATTACAAGAGCGAAAACGTGATTGTTGAGCCGCTAAAAAACAAATTAAGCAAAGAATTTGAAAAGGTTGAATTTTTTGCCAGTGAAAAATTCACGGATAAGATCAAATATCTGGTTTAGAACGCACAAAATTGTTTCGAAATAGTGGTAAAAAATAGAGAAAAACGCGTATATTTTTGTATACTGCTGTTGTAATTTGGTATAGTAATATCTATGATTACGAGAGGGGAGTCACTATGAAAAAGATTTTGACAATCATGACTGCGGCAATAGTAGTGTTGTCACTTACTGCGTGCGGCAATACCAACGAGACAACACCGGATTTACCCGGGGGAGAACAAGGCGCCCCTGGAGATGGCCAAGGTGATATGCGCGGTGCCCCGGGGGGAAGCAAATCGGACGTTGTGTATGCAGCAGCTACAGAAATTACGTCAGCAGATACGCAAATTGACAAGACTTATTTTTCTACTACGGCGGACGAAAGTGCTCTTATGATCAACACGTCTGATGCTGTCGTGCTCACGAATCCTACCGTGACTAAATCCGGTGATTCCAATGGCGGAGACAACTGTAATTTTTACGGACAAAATGCAGCACTGCTCGTTATGGGAGGTTCGACCACAAAGATTACCGGAGGAAACGTCAGTTCAAATGCATCCGGAGCGAACGGGGTTTTTTCTTACGGTGGAAATGAAGGGCAAAACGGAGCAGCCGGGGATGGCACAACTGTCGTTATTTCTGACACAACAATAACAACTACCGGCAGCGGTTCCGGTGGCATTATGACTACTGGTGGCGGAAGAATGGAGGCAAGCAATCTAACCGTTACAACAAATGGTGGCTCGTCTGCGCCTATTCGCACCGATAGAGGCGGAGGTACTGTTGTTGTCGACGGCGGTACATATACGTCAAACGGCCTTGGATCTCCGGTTATTTATTCGACAGCTGATATTACTGTTTCAAACGCGGTGCTTGTTTCCAACCTTTCAGAAGGAGCTTGCATTGAGGGTCTTAACTCTATTACTTTGAACAATTGCGATATGACTGCCAATAACACAAAATGTAACGGTAACGCAACTTTTCACGACACAATCATGATCTATCAGTCCATGTCTGGCGATGCCAACAGCGGGACGTCGTCGTTTGCTATGACCGGAGGCAATCTAACTAGTAAAAATGGCCATGTTTTTCACGTAACAAACACGGATGCCGTGATTACGCTTTCGAGCGTGACGATTACAAATGAAGACAGAGATAATATCCTCCTTTCGGTTTGTGACGATGGCTGGAGTGGAGGAAGCAACGTTGCAACTTTTAACACATCAAATCAAGTTTTAAACGGCGCAATCCTTGTAGGGAGCAACTCAAAATTAACTCTTAGTCTTGCCGATAGTTCTTCGTTCATGGGCTATATTGGCGGAAATATTAAAAATGCAAATGGAGCGGTGGTATCTTCAGATGTAGGTACAGTTTCTGTCAAACTTGACGGCACGAGCACATGGACCCTTACAGGGGATAGCTATATAACAAGTTTTAGCGGAAATGCGGCAAATGTGATTGCCAATGGTCACGCACTTTATGTGAATGGTGTAGCCTTGAGTGGAACAAGTTGATGTTGTGAAAATAACAGCAAAATAAAAATCTCTACTTTGAGCGTAGAGATTTTTTGCATGTCTAAATTAGCTAAGAAGCGAAAGAGGTCCGGCGGTATGGCCCATGGCCATATGGTTATTTGTTCTGGTCAGGTGATAGGGTTTCTAGTCGTCAGATATGTATGCTCATTGCCCAAAAAGCCCGGAATATTATTAGTTGTACTACCAATGTACGATGCAATGATATGGTCTAGCAGTGAAAGCATGTACGGAGTATCAATAGTTGAAGGTATTTTAATACCGCTAGTCAAAGGTGGAGGTGGAGATGGAATGGCAGCGTTTAGCTGCGGAGAAGGGTACGTACTGGCAGTAGGTGTAGGGGTAAAGGTAAAGGGGGAACGGTGTTATTCAAAAATTCAGTAGAGCTCGTACGTTGGCGCTTTGTCGCAGGTTCGCCTTGGTTCTCAGAAAATTTCGTCTTTTGACCCAACATCAGAAGTGCTAAAGCCGCCTGTTTCTCGTTTATATGGCGCATATGCGTCTTGCCGAAAGTGGGTATAGTAAGTTGAACTTGTTGCTGGCCTTGAGATGGCACTGGTGAAGCTGCCACGCGCGGACGTTTTGCCGGGGGTGGGGTGAAGTTTATCGGGACGGCAGGGAGTGGCGGCAATGGTACACCTGTGGGCCAGACGGAACGGTTACCCGTTACCAATTCGTCGAACTTTTCTTTTGCCCATTTCTTAACGCTGCCACTAACGTTTTCCTCAACTCCACACCGATGTTTGATAATGTTTAATACACCGTCACCGATTTTATAACATTTTTTAACTTCAGCTATCGCGGCGCCTAGTGAAGTGGCGCGAGCGTTGAGAGCGATAGCGTCAGACGTGAGCAATGGGTTCGGCTCCTCTGCTTCCGGCTCCTCTGGTTTCAGTTTTTTTACATAGTTGGTATACGTTGTAAGTGGGTTGTTTTGTCCGTCCGGGTCTAGACGACCTAGCCCATACA
>CAZDOV010000032.1:0-7163 GCA_964507135.1 uncultured Eubacteriales bacterium
GAAATATTTTTATATTTTTTATAAAAAATACTTGACAATATATATATATATAATTGATACAAATCGAGAAATCGATTTGCATTTTTCATTTTTAGAAAGGATGATTACCTATGGCAAAACTTAGATTTGTCAAAAAGAAATTGCAAAAAAATGGGCCGCGTTTCGCCAAGAGCAAAAAATTAGGATCACTTTTGGGCACAGAAGATGCACAAGTAGAAAAAGGCCCGTTTACCGAAGCTCTAACAGATGCTACCACATCAACCACCACCGATAAAATATTAATGATGGGGAAGATTCGCAGTATGATTTCAACAAACAATTTGGTAAAAGAGAACGACAAAAAAACTACTCACATCACGTTACCATTAAATGGCAGCGAACCCAAGTTACTGGGCAACGCAAAACAACTGATTACGAAATACGGATGGGATAAAGACGGCAATGCCGCCACAGAAACCGCTGTGGAAAAATTTATAGAACAATATAGCAAATTAGGCAAAAGACATATACCTAAAGCAACAATTCTCATATCGCGTATGCACAACCCAAAAGAATTAGCAACACTAGCAAACGAAACTGCCAAAAAACGCATTGACGCGATAACAGCGGTACCAGCCTGCCTCAAATTTATAAAGGCTAACCCAATAGAGCCCAATTCCCCAATAATCGGCGCTATAACTAACACAAACAAGACAGCTGAACACGAAGATTACCGCGTCTACACCTTAAACGTAACCCAATTTATCTCCAATGCAACAAATACTTCTGGTGTAATACTATCCGACAAATTTCGTACAGCCCTAGAAACGTATGACGGGCCAAAAGAAGGCGCTTTCCGAAGCGGCCTACGTGAATACGGTAATAAAGAAATAGACGGCTACAACAAGGCGCTAAAGCAATTGATGGAAGCAGGTACCATTGACGGTAACTATCCTGAAAAAACTGGTGCTGACAAATTGCGCGAAGCCAAAGAAAAGACCATCAAAGATGAAAACGACAAAGAAGAAACAGCAATAGCCACTTCAAGAACACAAATAACCAACCACACTGACGCCCTGACAAAAATCATGTCAACTTTAATGACAGACTATGAAGAAAAGTTCGACCAAATAAACAAAAAAGATAATAACAGCAAAGATAAAAACAACGAAAAAAAAGATAATAACAGCAAAGATAACAACAACGAACAAAAAGATAATAACAGCAAAGATAACAACACAACATTTAAAGAAATTAAACAAATCCAACTCACTGCTAAAGACCAAACAAAAATCGCCACCAAAACAGAAACTTTGACCAACGACCCAAACTTACAACGTTCCCTAACAAACTTAATATACAGCCTGATACCTCACTTAGCTTCAAGAAACTACTTCAAATGCCACCGCCAAATACCCGTCCAAGCCGGCGACCTAACACCCGAATGGATCAAAGCATTTAACAACTACCTCGAAAGCTACAAACAATCCCACCCTTTTTGCACTCCCAACGACTCCTCCGCAGACAAACCTACAGAAGCAACAACTTTCACTACCGCGACGGCGGGAAACTCAACTGATTCTAAAGCCAAGCTACCGGGCGGCTTTTTTAAAATCGAAGCGCCAAAAAAATAAATTCACCATCAAAGAAATTCACCTCTGGCTTTGGCCGGAGGTGTTTCGCGCTGTCTTGATTTTTATAATATCCATTTAAAAAGCAAATTAAAAATCAAAATTGTGCGACCGTTAAGATTACTTCCCACCGACAAGTTTTGAGATTATATCGCAATATATATCGCCAGGATTTTTGTAAAAATTATCTTTTATCGTACTTGCGGCGATGATATCCGGCGCATAAAGTTTGAGCTTCATCATTTCAAACTTTCCATCAAGTACTGAACAAATAACTTCATATCCATTGCCGATTTTGCGCATAATTACCTTGTTTTCTTCTTCAGATTTCTTTCTGGCTAAATCCTCTTCAATCGCCTTGATTGCTTTTTCACGAACCGTAAGCGGCAACGAACGCGAAAGTTCTTCGGATATCATTTTCCCGGTTTCGCTGATCGTATATCCGCCGTCTTCACTTTTGAGTATGTTATGAGCTGAGACCATTTCTTCGAATGCTTGGCTTGTTTCAAAATAATTGGCGAGGCCGCAGTTTTGAAGAGTACCGGCAACAGCAGATTTTGAAAGCGGTTGAGAAAAGTTGCTGAATATATAGCATATAAGTATTTTTATTTCCTGCGTGTCACGCAGCCCTCCGGGCAAAACGCCTGCAGAAAATGCATCAAATTTCACCGAATCTCCCCCTGATTATTAAATTAAAAAACTATTGCTTTTAGCTTAGAAAAATGTTATAATATACAAAGACAGATAAACTACTTTTTAAATTTATTTTCGAATTTGTCGGATATAATTTCAAGTTGTTTTTTTACGTTTTCGACTTCATTAATCCGGCACCAAACACTTACTTTCAAATCAACTTTGCCGCCCTCAATGTTTCTAATCCTTATTTTTGGAACGGGAACTTGGAAAATATCTTTGCTAAGCAAAAACTCTTTCTCAAAGTGTTTATAGAGTTCCGAAGTTTTTGGCACAAAGTTTATTTGACGCTCAAAGTCAATTTTTTTGAAGTTGAATTCGCTCACGCGTTTGATGCTGGAAGAACTGAGCTTTGAGTTAGGGATGACCACCATTTCATCTTCGTTTTCAGTCTGAAGAAAAGTATACATCATTTCTATTCTCATCACATGCCCTTTGGAGCCGTCACACTCTATGTAATCCCCGACGCGAATCGGTTTATTGATTACAAGCGCGATCCCGCTAACTAAATTCGAAACGCTGTCTTTGAGAGACATCCCCACGGCTACTAACGGAGCTACTATCGCTGCTAAAATTGCAGTCACGTCAAACCCCAAACACTGCAAAACTACAACGATCAAAAACAGCCTCAACGAAAACTTAGTTAAGGATTCCAAAAACGAAGCCACTCCTACATCCTTGAACGACCTTTGCATTAACATAACCACAAATTTGCAAAAACGGTTAATCGCAAACCATCCTATTAAAAGCACCAAAATGGCCTTTAAAATATCTATTGCAGTTGTTTGAGCATGAAGATTCATGTATGTCGATACGCTTTTAGCCAACATCTCGAATGCCACCTTTCTTAAACTTATCCCATATTATAGCACCTTTTGAATACAGTATCATGTTTAAATTTTTATTTTTACAGGAGTGAATCCAGAATGAAAAAAGTCGCAGAGAATATGTTTTTAAGGTTTTTTACAGCTGCTTGCTTGATGTTTTTTGCACCATGCGGAGCATTTGGCAAAATTTTTGAAACATGTTGTATTCCAGAAACATTTTGCCAAGGTGAACAAAATGAACCAATTCAAGTTTCTATTCTCATGGACCATGACGCTTTGTTGCCACAAAATTTTAACATTAAAATCGATTTCAACAATGACGTATTCACAAAATCTGCGAAAATAAATTACAGTGAAAAAATCAGTAAAAATTATAAGCACAAAAAGGAAATGTCAGGCAACGTGGTAACTGTTGACTGCGCTTTGAAACCATCAAAGAACGCTCCTGAATTTAGTCAAAATGAAGAAATTCTTTCTCTAAATTTCAAACCGAAAAAATCATTTAGCGCAGATGTGGCTGAGTTTAAAATCACGGCAAAAAGCGAATTGGGAGATGAAAGCACTGCTTCTAGCATAAAAATAATACAAACAAAGCAAAACGGTAAAAAACCGAAAAAACCGCAGGAAAATAAAGCCGTACAAAAACAAAAAAACAAACCTGTGCAAAAAAGCAAAGAAAAAGAAACAAAAAACGAAATTAAAAAAATTCCAGAAAGAAACTCAACTCAAGAAATCAAATTGGTGGAAAACAACTGTGTGATGAACACCTACAGCACAAACGTCGAAAATTCAGGCTGCAAGCTTTTAAAATTAATCCCGAGCGAAGGGGATTTGGAACCTCCGTTTGACCCAAATATAAATGAATATTCCTTGAATGTCTCTGGGGAAACAAAAGACGTCGCTTTTGAGACAGAAGGGTCCGGTAACGCTAAGATAAAAATAAATCGCCATAAGCTTAAAAGCGCCGGATCTACCACGGATATTTACGTAACTGCTAAAGTGCCCGGAGAAAAACACGAAAACAAGTATCACATAGCTGTAAATCGAGCCGAAAAAGATAAAAAACCTAAAAACCCAGCGATTAAATCTGTAATCAAAGAGGCTCAAAAAAAAATTAATTCCAAAAAGAAACCTTCTATAGCCTCAGCCGTAAAAAAATCACCTGAAAATAAAAAATACGATATTCCAGATGATTATAACCCCAAAAAAGATATTGCCTCTGACGGTACCTATAGTTCCCAAAACATATTGGTACAAGCAAACGATAGCTCTGCCGATAATTCAAGAGTCGTTTACATAGCTATAATCGCAATTGTTTTGGCAATAATGATAGTTTATGCCGTTATTATGGTGAAAAAGCACAATTTGCACAGAAAACTACTTAACAAAATTTTTAAAAGATAGTACAATGACCTCCTACCGTAAGAATTTACCTTGAGGAGGGCGAAAAATGTTCACAAATTTTCTCATAAGAAAATACGTAAAAGAAGTCCCTGATTTAAAAGATCCTGAAATTAGAAAAAAACTTGGTTCCTTATGCGGAACAATTGGTATACTCAGTAATTTGGTACTTTCTGCAGCAAAATTTTTTGCAGGTGTTATAACAAGTTCCATTGCGGTAAGCGCTGATGCCTTTAACAATCTTTCTGATGCTATTTCGTCTGTGGTAACACTTGTTTGCTTCAAAACCTCAAATAGTCCAGCGGACCGTGAGCATCCTTTCGGTCACGGAAGAATAGAATATATTTCCGGCCTCATTGTTTCGATAACGATAATATTCATGGGGATTGAATTTTTAAAGTCTTCCGTTGAAAAGATATTCACTCCTGAACCGATTAGCATAAACATTACTTCGGTAATAATACTATTTCTTTCGTTAATCGTGAAATTTTGGACGGGAATATTCAATACAAAAATAAGCAAAATGATAAATTCCACGGCAATTAAGGCCGCAGCATTTGACAGCAAAAACGACGCAATTGTAACACTGACCATACTGATTGGGATGGCTATTACGTATTTTACCGGCGTCTCGGTGGATGCTTACTCTGGGATAGTTGTAGCCGCTTTTATTATTTATACTGGATGCGGAACGCTGAAAGAAACCATAAACCCATTGCTCGGTGATGCACCTAATACAGAAACTGTCAAGTATATCACGAACTTGGCTCTGAAATGCCCAGACATTTTGGGAATCCACGACTTAGCGGTTCATAATTATGGCCCAGGGAAGTGGGTAATTTCTCTTCATGCAGAAGTCCCGGCAAATAAAAGTATTATCGAGCTTTATGATTCTATTAATAGTATTAAAGAAAAGTTAGAGCAAAAATTTAGCTGTCAAGCCACGATTCACATGGACCCAGCCATAACAGATGACGAAGCAACAAATTTGATGAGGGAAAAAATTTCAGCTTTAGTGAAATTGATTGATGAGTCTGCGAAAATATATAATATGCGAATAATAAAAGGCCCGACGCAAACTCTTGTATTCCATGTTTCTGTCCCCTATGATTTAAAAAAATCTGATAAAGAATTGAAAAAATCTCTGTCCAAAGGTATTTGTGCAATCGATGATAGTTACAAATGTATGATAACCGTTGACAGAGTGTACCTTGAATCATAAAAAGGAAAAATTATGAATTGCGATAACTACTATAATCAATTTATGCAAAATGCAATTGATGAAGCGAAAAAAGCCTGCAGCGTAGGTGAAGTGCCAGTGGGCGCTGTGATAGTTCTTGAAAATAAAATAATAGGTTCAGGATATAACAAACGCGAAACATTAAAAAATGCACTGAGTCACGCAGAAATTGAGGCCATTAATGAAGCTTGTAAAACTCTTGGCAGTTGGAGACTCTTAAATTGCGACTTATACGTAACACTTGAACCGTGCCCAATGTGTACCGGAGCGATAATAAATTCTCGAATAAAAAAAGTTGTGTTTGGTTGCGCAGACCCGAAATCTGGGTCATGCGGTTCGGTGATAAATTTGACAGATTTGCCATACAACCACAAGCCGGAGATAGTTCCTGGAATTATGAGAGATGAGTGCAGTGCGCTTTTGTCAGATTTTTTTAAAAATTTACGAAAGCCAAAGTTATTTTAAACTTAATTTTTTACAAAAACAGCGTGCGTTTCGTATCTAAAAAAGCCGGATTTTGTCATTAAGTGCCAGCTATAAGCGATAAATATTGTATTATTATCAATTTTGTCGAAAAGTTTTTTGAAATCAGGGTGCCAAAATAACGTTAAAAAGACTCTTTATATATGTGAGGAACCAAAAGTTCCTCAAGCACCTTTGAAAACTGAGCAAAAAATCTCAGCAGCAGTTTTGAGGAGCACGAATTTTTGCGTACCTCAACATTTGAACCTGAGATGTTTCGATTTCTTAAAGAAAGGAGGGAAAGTATCGTAGTAATCAAGTGATTCAGGGCGATTTGGCCTGCATAAACAAGCGGGAAGATTTATGATCGAGTGGATTGCTAAAAATCGACTTGCAAGAGCCTGATTTCATTTGAAAAAAGCAGGACTGTGCAAAATTTTGCAGTTATATTATCCGGCAAACGAGTTTTTATAGCAGTATTACCTCTGTCTTCGTTTGATTTATTCAATTTACCAGCAAGGGTCTTTAGCTGGCAAGGTAAGAACGCTTTAAAATAATGTTTTGCCGTACTGTATTTCTATCTCGCATCGCTTTTGACTTTATCACAACGCATTTTCAAGGCGAGCGTGATTTTGCGGTTCCTGCTATCTACTAAATTTTTATTCGGCAAAACAGTGTTTGCTCTAGTTCGCTAAGTCGAGCATATAACGCTCTATTCTTGATGAGCGATAGTGAATTTTCGCAAAACTCTCGGCAGTCATTTCTGAAGCTATCGTTCATGCGTGCGTTTATAGCTCGACAGCAAAAAGGTGCGTGCAGCGCCAATAAAATGGCGTTGCAAAATTTTATAATTATCCTTTCATGTTTCGATTAACGTAAAACTGGGGGCTGAAGATTAGTTTTTGGGCATAACTACGCTTCGGCCCCTGG
>CAZDOV010000033.1:0-7105 GCA_964507135.1 uncultured Eubacteriales bacterium
CCATGAAATCTGCTTCTTTGCTTTCGACCTCAACAAACTGATCTCGAAGTCGACCGTTAACTTTAGCGTGAACGAAGTATCCGTTTTCATCGAGCGGTTCGTTAGCCTGAGCAACAACATAGTTATCCTCTTCGTCTGCAGTCATGTATACCACTTCGTCTGTTACTTTTCCGGTCGTTTTGTCCACGCGCCTAAACGGAGCCTCAATAAATCCATATTCATTAACTTTTGCAAATGTTGAGAGATAAGAGATCAATCCGATATTCGCGCCTTCTGGCGTCTCAATTGGGCACATACGCCCGTAATGAGTGTAGTGAACGTCACGAACTTCAAACCCCGCCCTATCTCTTGAAAGTCCGCCAGGCCCTAAAGAAGACAATCTGCGCTTATGAGTCAATTCAGAAAGTGGATTAGTCTGATCCATGAATTGCGAAAGAGGCGACGAGCCGAAAAACTCTCTTATAGCTGCAACAATCGGCCTAACATTTATGAGCGCATTCGGAGTAATAACTTCCAAATCTTGTGCCTGGAGCGTCATCCTTTCACGGATTACTCTTTCTAAGCGAGCAAAACCAACGCGAACCTGATTTTGTAGTAACTCTCCTACCGAACGAATCCTACGATTTCCGAGATGATCAATGTCGTCTGTTACACCTATTCCATTTGAAAGGCAACTCATGTAGTTAATCGAAGCAAAAATATCGTCTATTATAATGTGTTTTGGGACAAGCTCATCTCTATGATTTTTAATTGCGATTTTCAGTTCTTTTTCAGTTTTACAAGAGTCCAATATATCCACAAGAATTCCGAAGCGAACTTTTTCGTTTATATGGCATTCTTTTTTTGCATCAAAACCAACAAACTTATTGATATCCACCATTCCGTTGGAAATAACCTTAACTTCCTTGCCATCTTTTTTGACGTAAACCATGCAAATTCCGGCATTTTCAATCTCCAGAGCTCTATCCATAGAAAGAACCTCGCCGGCATCAGCAATAATTTCGCCCGTCAATGGGTTCGGTACAGGACGTGCAAGCTCGAGCCCGTTGATACGTGCAGAAATAGCCAATTTTTTGTTGTATTTGTAACGTCCCACCTTATAAAGATCATATCTTCTAACATCAAAAAGCAGCGAATTCAAATATGCCTGAGAATTTTCGAGCGTAGGAGGCTCACCGGGACGAAGCTTGCGATAAACTTCAAACAAAGCTTCTTCGGTACAACCACAGGCATCCTTATCCAACGTGGCCAAAATACGTTCGTCTTCTCCAAAATATTCAGTTATTTCAGCGTCGCTTCCAAGCCCGAGCGCACGAATAAAAGTAGTTAACGGGATTTTACGATTCTTGTCAATTCTAACATACATAACATCGTTCGAGTCAGTTTCATACTCAAGCCACGCGCCACGGTTAGGGATTATCGTTGAACTAAAAAGTTCTTTCCCGCTTTTGTCGTACTCCATTCTGAAATATACACCAGGGGAACGAACCAGCTGAGAAATAACAACACGTTCTGCGCCATTTATAATGAACGTACCGCTATCAGTCATGATCGGGAAATCGCCCATAAACACTTCAGATTCCTTCACTTGACCTGTCTCGCGATTCAATAAACGAGCAGTAACCCTTAGTGCGACAGCATAAGTTGTATCACGTTCTTTGCATTCATTAATACTATAATTGGGGTGATTCAAATCCATAGTATAGTCCACAAAATCCAGAACCAAATTCCCGGTGTAGTCAGTTATACCGGAAACATCATTGAAAACCTCTTTCAGTCCTTCTTCCAGGAACCACTTGTAAGAATCCTTTTGTACCTCCAAAAGATGCGGTAATTTTATTACCTCATCAATTTTCGAAAAACTCATTCTGGTCGTACTACCGAATTGCACGGGTTTAACGTTAACCATAGATTCCAAACACTCCATTTCATAAATGTAAAAGGCTTTATATGTAACGCAAAATAACAACTTTCGACAGCGAACTTTCTCCAAGCCAAACGCAGTTTTTCAGAAATAATAATCCTTCAAACACGCGATTAATCCCGAATCCTGATGCCATTTTGCGATATTTTTCAAAAAATCAATACTTTTTCACTTGGTTTTACAATAAATTAGTGTTAATATGACAGCGATTTTTGTGTTACGGAGAAACACAACGTAATGCAATATTATAATTCGCTGGATAATAATTGTCAAGCTTTTTTGCAAAAAGGAACATGGCAACACAATTTGCTCTTCATTCCGGGAATTATAGGGACATGTTTGGCATTGCAATTTAGATTTTGAGAAAAGTTTTCTTTAGAAAATAAATATTTGTAATCCAGAAATATTTTGGGTATACTAGATAGAAGACTAAATTCACTGAAAGGGTGATCTACGTGGGAGTGTTAGAGGATTTCTTCGTCAAAGCCAAGACAGCAGTAGGTAATATCGGGGAGAAAGCGGGTCAATTTGTGGATGTTTCTAAGCTAAACATCAGAATGGCAGAACTTAAAAGTGATCTCCGGAACGAATATGAAAATTTAGGAAAATCTGTCTACAAATCGAAAAAAGAACAAATCGAAGATCCGGCTGCTGTGAACTATATGATAGCTCAGATTGATAATTTGGGAATACAGATAGATGAGCTGCGAAAGCAAATTGCTACGATGAAAAATAAAGTTCTTTGCAAATTTTGCGGTCAACCCAATGAAACAGGGTCGTCTTACTGCGCTAAGTGCGGGAAAGAGATAGAGGTTGAAGAGTCTAAAAGCGCAGAAAAAATTGATGATGATTTTGTAGAGTTCGACAATTGAGCGAACGTTTTGATAGGTAAATCCGGAGTTATTTATATTCCGGGTTTATTTTGTTGAAAATACGATAAATTTACATAAAAATTAATTAGCAAAGGGTGATCAAAATAAGAAGGTTGATAAGAATTTTATGTGTAGTCATCTTTGGAATAAGCGCGTGGTCTTTGCTTGATATGTTGGTGTTGACCCCTATAAGAATCAAAAATGAAGTTAAAGGCGTTCAAGAAATATACACTTATCCTAAAAACAATTCAGAAGAGGACCAGCAAAATGAAAATTTGAAAAAATTACAAGAAATTAATCCTGAAATTTGCGGTTGGATAAAAATTGACGATACAAATATCGATTATCCTGTTCTTTACAAGGCTGGTGATACAGATTTCTACCTTTCTCACAATTACAAAAAAGAAAATTCACGTTATGGAAGCATAACTGTTGACGCGCGTTGCACTGACGGAGTTAAATCTAAAAATGTTATTTTACATGGGCACCATATGAAAGACGGCCAGATGTTTGCAAATCTTATGAAATTTGGCGATGTTTCGTTTTGCCGAAATCACCAAACAATTCGCTTTGATACTTTTGAAAAAAATGGTTTGTGGAAGGTTTTTGCCGTGTTCAAAGCTAGTACACTACCGGAACAAGGAGAGGTTTTTAATTACTATATAACTAAATTTTCGAACAAAATCGATTTTAACAAGTATATCAAAGAAATTCGTAAGCGGTCCTTAATAGATTTCCCGATTGACGTTAAATATAGTGACCGTTTGCTAACACTTTCTACATGTTCATATGAAAAAAAGGGGTTTAGAACGATAGTAATGGCAAGAAAACTCAGAAAGAATGAATCGCTCGACGCCAATTCAGATCAGATAAAAGCGGCAGACTCCCCACTCATGCCATAGTTTTGAGTTTATCATAGCTGTGAAATGAGCCGTAAAAAAGCAACCACAAAATCTAAAACTTTCGCGGTTGCTCTCATTTGATCTTTTTGTAATTAATCAGTCAAATCACCTAAAATTATTTTATATCTTTTGTGCAATGAGCACCTGGTGGGCAAGCACAGTTACCAGCTGAGTCTTTGGGACACGGCGCCATAGTGCCCGAGGGCGGAACCATCATACCACAAGGGCCACCTGCACACGGACCACCGGGGCCTTTGTGCCCATGAGGGCCAGATTTCAACGCATTTTCAAGTTTTTCTGCGTCACCTGGTGTTTCCATCACAAAGTTCTCGTTGGGGACTACAGCGTACTTTCCATCTGCAGTTTGCACTGCCAAACCTCCAGCGACACTGCTTGCACCAGCTTCGCTAATAGCCTCGGCAGCAACTCCTTTTGTTGTTTTTTCCATTGCTTTTGTTTCGTTGCTCATAATAAAACCTCCTCATAAAATATTTTGTGGAACATCCACAGTTATGATTATATAAATTGTAAAAATTTAAGTCAAGTGATTTCGCCAAAAAATATTGTATAAATTTATTCGCGTTACCGCTGAATTATTTATGCATATTTCACATTAAAGCACGCCCCCTTTGTTCAATATACAATCGACCAAGAGAGCTAACTAATATTAAAAAAGCAAAGGAACGTTTCTTTAAAAGGCATTGACAACACCAAAACAATGATGTATAATTATGATTAGAGTTTGATATTGAATTTGGAGGAAAGAATAAATGAAAAAGTTTCAAAAAGCCTTAAGCACAGGGCTAATTTTAGCACAGGTATGCTCAAGTTCTCTTGTCTTAGGTACTGCAAATGATTCGGATGAAAAACCTGAAGTCTCGGTACGTGTAGTATCGGAAAATAGTTCTGGAATACTAGGAACAGTGAACAAATGGTTTGCACGCATCGTTTGTGGCCTGCTCTTAGGTGGAGCTTCTTGGCAAGTTGCTTGTGCTAAATGTCCCGGTATAGCGCTAGCATCAGCTAAGTACGCTGATACGGATAATTTTAAATTTAGTGATTACGTAAAACCAAGTGCAAGTTTACGCCTATTGAACCAGGCTCTTGCCATGGGAGGCCTCGAACTTGACTACCTTGACACAGAATTAATTTGTCAAGAAATCACCGGCGGCTGGAAACAAGCAGCAAAAATAGCAGCTCTCGGATTTGCTAAAGATATATATGTTAAACGTAACGGCGGTACCGAATTTAAATTCTATTACATACCCGGTGATTATGGTTTGACGAGCGTAGATGCTTGTACTTATTTGCAACATTTAATTGAAAAAGCTAATAACATAAATACAACCCAAGTGGAACAAAAAACTAAATTTCTTAATAAGTTAAAACAACGTAAAGAGTTCCTAAAAGGCTGCGTTTCTTACGAAGCGTGGGTTAAGGCCACCACAGCGATGAAAACCGTCAAAGAGACATTGCCATTCTCTGGGAACATTAAAAACAAGCAGAATGACACCGATGACGCTCAACCTGAACCTACCGCCCCAACCTCCAGAGTCTGAAGCAACGCCGCATTTCGAAGACAATGTTGACTAACAATAACGAGGTCCCCTGTTAATTATTTTTATCAAATGTGTTGTAAAACCCCTTATAATCCCAGCGATTATGTGAGAGTACAAAAAATTTTCTGTAGATACAGATTTTCTACAACAATTGAAGTAGCATGACAACGTTTTTCGTTGTCGTGCTTCTGCTTACCTTATAGCAAATATAAGTTGATATGCCAAGATATCGCCCAAAGAAATTTGGGCGTACGTTTTTTAATATTTTAATCTTTTTTGTGCTATACCAGCATTATACCTGAAAGAAGATTTTTTAGTGTCTCCTGGATATCATCTGCAGATGTAATATATACTCTTGCAATAGTCATTTAATGGGTTTTTTCTTCCCTTCGGTCATCGATTTTGGTTTATAAACTTCTTTCTTTCTGTTCACCATAATTTAAGGCCTCGAAGACCTTGTTGCCTTTCATTTTGCAGAGTTTTTTTCATCGGCTCCTTTATCCTGCGACTTTTGTTTCTTTGATTTTTTAGATATCTTCCCTATTTTATCGGCTTTATTTATCGCATCTTTTAGTTTTTCATACTTCTTATTGATTTTTTTAGCATCTTTTTGAAGTTTATCGTAAGCTGCCTTCGCTTTTGTCAAAGCATCTTTCGCTTTCGCCAACTTTTGTGTAACATAACTTGCGGGGTCATCGACTTTGTGTTGTTCAATTTCATTAGATGATTTATTCTTGACCGGTACTTCGGGTGTCACGCCGTCTATCTCTTCTATAATAGCGTCTATTTGTGTGTGTATTTCTTTATCGTTTTCATATAAACTAGTCTTCTTTTGGTCTTCCAGTTTTTTTTTGATATCCTTTATATTATAAATGCCGCCCATAATAAAACACGCTCCTTTAAAACAAAAAATTCTTAGATAAATGAAAAATTGCCCCCGAAATGCATTTCGAGAACAATTATATATATATATATATATATTGTCAAGTGTTTTTTGAAAAAATTTGAATAATTCACATAAATTATTTCAATTGCAGCTCTATCTGCCGGCAAAAAAATAAAAGCTTTCACAAAATCATGAAAGCCAATATTTGAAAAGCTAGAAATTTACCAGAACGCAAGTAAATTGGCGCTGGCTAAATCGAAATATTCAGCGCGCTTGCGTAAAGTTCAAAATCGAACGACTTTTTAAAATTCACCGCTGCGGTTATATCTATATCTACAATTCGGTTACATTTGCTAATCACAGCACGGTTTTGTGCACCTTTTGCTAAAATATCCACTGTATGACATCCCATCGTGCTGGCGACAACCCGATCTCGCAGCGTTGGCGAACCACCACGCTGAACATGACCTAAAATTGTGCTTCTTGTATATATCCCGGTTTCAGATTCTATTCTTTTTGCCACTTCAGATGATCTAGCACTACCTTCAGCAACAACTATGATAAAATGCCTTTTGCCGATGTTTTGAGTAAACTTTATTCTTTCAATAACATCTTTTTCAAAGTTGTATTTTACTTCCGGCAAAAGAATAGCCGTAGCGCCAACAGCTATTCCTGTTCTGAGTGCAATATCGCCACAATTTCGTCCCATAACTTCAACTACACTGCATTTTTCGTGGGATTGCGCAGTGTCCCTGATTTTATCAACCATTTCCATTGCAGTGTTCATTGATGTGTCAAATCCGATGCTGTATTCACTGCACGCGACATCATTATCGATAGTCGCTGGAATAAAAATGCAATTCATTCCGTTTTTAGAAAGTTCGCATGCTCCTTTTAAACTTCCGTTGCCGCCAATTACGATTAAAGCGTCTATATTATTTTTTTGGCAAATTTCAACGGAT
>CAZDOV010000034.1:0-7063 GCA_964507135.1 uncultured Eubacteriales bacterium
GACGTTAGTTGATGTGCATAGTGGTTAGGATTGATCATATTATGGTCAGTTGTTAACGTTTGTGTGTCAACGTTGCCCTTCTTTATGGGAATAATAGCAAAAGCGTTTGTGGCGGCCATTGAGGCTGAAAGTGCTGTGCTTAAAAATATTTTCCAAATGTTTTTCAGTTTAAGTCCCGTTATTCATACTCCTTAATCTAATTTTAATTATATTTACGTTGTATATCGCAAAATTATATAGCTATAGCATCCGCAATTGTAAATCAGGTGCCTTGATTTACTTGATACAACTTATTTTTAGCTTATTCGATGACTGATTTGAGCTTAAATACATATGCATCATCAATACTTAATAATCATTATATTAACAATATACCATATTACAACCATAATGTCAACATAAAATTTAAATAAATTAAAATGAATCTTATGGGCTATGATGCATTTTGTAACACTATATCTTCTTTAGAGAAGTTTCACTTTTTGGGCTTTTGTGGTACAATAAATTTCAGAACTTTCGGCTATTTTTCACGCGATGTGCAAACTGTAGATCAGCCGATTCTCCGAAACATACTACCAAAACTGATTTGTTGCAAAGCAATTCATTTAAAAAATTCAGGAAGGGCGATAAGTAATGCTTGATAAGCTTCTAGAACGTTTGAAAAGCGGTTCGGATATAAGGGGCATAGCGATGCGCACGGACGGCGCAAGTGTTCTCGAACTCACAAATGATGTTATTAGCAAAATTTTGTTTGCTTTTGTGGAATGGCTCGCAGAGAAGAATGATCTTAAACGCAGTTCACTAACGATCGCCATAGGGCACGATCCCAGGCTTTCGGCTGATCGTATGAAAAACGTCTGCATCAACACTTTGCGTGGGATGGGGGTCAATGTTTGCGACTGTTCGCTTTGTTCGACGCCGGCTATGTATTTGGCAACTTCTGTGCTGTCGTGTTCTGCAGCTATAGAAATTACCGCGAGCCACCACCCAAAAAACCGTAATGGCCTAAAATTTTTTACGGTAGACGGCGGAATAACTTCAATCGAGCTCGAAGATATTCTTAACAGAGCTCAGGATTACGTATCAGATGTACCTGACCGCAAAGGTCACGTTCGTTCGATAGATCTCATGCAATATTACTGTGAAAAACTCAAAGAATTAATTTGCTCCGGTGTCACGAATGCTCCCAATAAGCATCAGCCCTTGGAAGGCGTTAAGATTGTAGTGGATGCCGGCAACGGTGCAGGAGGTTTTTTTGTTAACGAAGTCTTAAATTCTCTTGGAGCAGATACTAATGGCAGCGCCTACTTGGAACCTGACGGAGAGTTCCCGAACCATGTTCCAAACCCGGAAGACCCTCAAGCGCTAGAAAGCATAATCAACCTAACAAAGGCGTCAAATGCGGATTTGGGTATTATTTTTGATACTGACGTAGATCGAGTCGCATTTGTAAGCAAAAGCGGATCCCCGATTTCTGGTGAAAAGCTAATCGCTTTAGCTTCGTCAATGGTGCTTGAAAATGCACCCGATTCCATTATTGTGACGGATTCAGTGACCTCGGATAATTTGAAAGAATTCATAAGAAAACGCGGTGGGATGCAGTTTAGGTATAAGCGCGGATACAACAACGTTATTGCCATGGCTAAAAAAATAAACGCAAAAGGGGAAAATTGCCCTCTTGCCATTGAATCTTCAGGTCACGCGGCTTTTAAAGAAAACAATTTTATAGATGACGGTGCGTATTTGGCTGCAAAAGTAATAATAAAGCTTGTGAATTTAAAGCAAGCAGGTAAAACGTTGGATGATGTAATAAAAAATCTCGTTACTGCAAAAGAAAAAGCGACTGTAAGAATACCGATAAATTCTGAAAAAGCGTTTGAATATTCCGAACAGGTATTGGATTCGATAAAAAACCGAACACACTCCAACAGGCATATGAAAATTGATGAAACTAATATCGAAGGTGTGCGTGTGAATATACCAGAAAAAAGTTGCAAAGGTTGGTTTATCATCAGGAAGAGCGTGCACGATCCGGAACTCGTTTTGTACGCAGAAAGCGAGGTTTCGGGTGGCTTAAAAGATATTTTGGAACTAGTAAAATCTAGTTTACAATCGTTTAGCGAACTGGATCTTTCGGGATTTTAATTTTTGTTTATGCGAAAATCACGTTTATTTGAAGGAGCGATTTTATGTCGGGAGAAAAAAAACAAGTTGAAGAAATAACCTCAATGGAAGAGGATTTTGCACAGTGGTACACGGACATAGTGAAAAAAGCTGAACTTATGGATTATTCATCTGTGCGTGGCTGCATGGTGATTGAACCTTACGGATACGCCATTTGGGAGAACATCGTGAAGTTGCTTGATAGAAAATTCAAAGAGCTTGGCCACAAAAATGTTTCTATGCCCATGTTTATTCCTGAAAGTTTACTCCAAAAAGAAAAAGACCACGTTGAAGGGTTTGCTCCGGAAGTGGCTTGGGTTACCAAAGGTGGAAGCCAGGAGCTTCAAGAACCCATTTGCGTTCGCCCGACGTCTGAAACGCTTTTTTGCGATTATTATTCAAGAAAAGTTCATTCTTGGAGGGATTTGCCGAAACTTTACAATCAGTGGTGCTCCGTCGTTCGGTGGGAAAAGACCACTAGGCCTTTTTTGAGATCAGTAGAGTTTCACTGGCAAGAAGGCCATACAATTCACGAAACAGCTGAAGAAGCACAAAACGAAACAAAACAAATGCTTGAAGTTTATGCTGAATTTTGTGAAAAGCATCTTGCAATCCCCGTTATAAAAGGCAAAAAAACTGAAAGCGAAAAATTCGCTGGAGCAGAAACAACATACACAATCGAAGCAATGATGCATGATGGCAAAGCTCTTCAATCCGGAACAAGCCATTATTTTGGTGACGGTTTTTCAAAAGCTTTTGGGATTACTTTTCAAGGCAGAGATAACGACAGCAAATACGCATATCAAACTTCATGGGGATTTTCAACCAGAATCATTGGCGGAATTATTATGACTCATGGCGACAACAGAGGCCTCGTTCTTCCGCCTTCAATTGCGCCGGTCCAAGTTGTTATAATCCCAATTGCTATGCACAAAAATGGCGTTTTAGAAAAAGCTGAAGCTATTTTCGAAAGCCTCAGTCACGTTTGCCGAGTGGAGATTGACAAATCCGACAAAAGTCCGGGCTGGAAGTTTTCTGAGCATGAAATGCGCGGTGTGCCACTGAGATTGGAAATTGGGCCAAAAGATATCGAAAATGGCCAGTGCGTAGTAGTTAGACGCGACAATCTGGAAAAAACGTTCGTGAATTTAGATGATATTGGAGTGACGATTCAGGAGCTTCTTCAAAAAGTTCATGACGGAATGTACGCTAAAGCTTTGAAAAGAAGGAACGAACTCACTCGTCAAGCTGAAACCAATGAAGAGTTTATGGAACTATCGAAATTGCCGGGATTCATAAAAGCCCCGTGGTGCGGCAGTCGCGATTGTGAGAAAGATATAAAAGAAAAAACGGCATTTACTTCAAGATGCATAGTGAGCGACGCGGACTCTGACAAGCAAACGTGCATTTGTTGCGGTAAACCTGCAAAGCATATCGTTTATTGGGCAAAAGCTTATTAAAATTCTAAAAACAAATTATATTCGGAGGCAAAAAGTCACGTGAAAATCGAAAATCAAACAAAAACCGATGAATTCACCTCAACAATGGACGGCAATAGTGCAGCAGCTCATTCAGCGTATGCATTTTCAGAGGTTGCGGCCATATATCCTATTACGCCGTCTTCAAATATGGCTGATTTATGCGACAAATATTCGGTCATGGGGAAAAAGAATATTTTCGGTTCCACGGTGGATGTCGTTGAAATGCAGTCCGAAGCCGGAGCCGCAGGAGCTGTTCACGGTGCACTTTCTGCTGGGGCACTGGCAACGACATTCACGTCTTCGCAAGGGCTGCTTTTGATGATACCGAATATGTACAAAATTGCGGGCGAACTCCTTCCGTGCGTTATTCACGTTGCAGCAAGGACTGTTGCTGCTCATGCGCTTTCAATTTTCGGGGATCATTCGGATGTTTACGCTTGCAGGCAAACCGGATACGCCATGCTTTGCGCGAATAGTCCTCAAGAAGCTCATCATTTCAGTGCAATAGCGCATCTCAGCGCAATTAAGGGCCATGTTCCGTTTTTGCATTTTTTTGATGGATTCAGAACATCGCATGAAATTCAGAAAATCAAACTTCTTGAATATGAAACATTAAAAAAACTAATTGATACATCAGAATTAGAAAAGTTTCGATTGAATGCGTTAAATCCAGAATCCCCGTCACTTAGCGGCACGGCTCAAAATGATGATGTGTATTTTCAAAATCGTGAAGCGTGTAATCCTTATTATGATAAAATACCCGAAATTACCGAAAATTACATGAACGAAGTTAATAAAATAGCTGGTACTCACTATGCGCCATTTGAATATTACGGCGACCCCGACGCTGAAAAAATTATAATTGCCATGGGGTCTGTTTGCGAAACAATCGAAGAAACCATTGATTACATCAATATTCGTGAAAAAAATCATCTCGGAAAGGTAGGTCTCATAAAAGTGAGGCTTTATCGTCCGTTTTCTTCCGAACATCTTTTGCGTGCATTGCCGAAAAGTGTGCGCAAAATTTCTGTTTTAGATCGCACAAAAGAACCCGGTTCTATCGGCGAACCGCTGTATCTTGACGTTTTAGCTACTCTTCAAAAATCCGATTTAACCGATATTTTGGTGTATTCAGGAAGATATGGCCTCAGCTCAAAAAATACTACTCCGTCTCAAATTTTTGCAGTTTATGAAAATATGGATTCAAAAAATCCTAAATGGCGATTCACCGTTGGAATTGACGATGACGTTACGAATTTATCACTGAAAATAAACTCCGAAATCCATACCATTCCGGATGATGTGTTTTCATGTAAATTTTGGGGTATTGGCTCAGACGGCACAGTTGGCGCAGCGAAGAACACGATAAAAATAATTGGAGATAATACCAAAAAGTACGTTCAAGGATTTTTCCAGTATGATTCCAAAAAATCAGGCGGAGTTACGATTTCGCATTTGCGATTTGGAGATAGCAGTATTAAATCAACATATTACGTTGACAGAGCTGATTTTATAGCATGCCATACGCCTGAGTATATATATAAATACGATATAGTTAATGACTTAAAACCGGGCGGGGTGTTTTTGCTTAATTGCAGCTGGAATCAAGATGAAATTGAGAATTTTCTCCCTGATAAGATAAAAAAGTATCTAGCGCAAAATAATATTGATTTTTATACCGTGGATGCTGCTAACATAAGCAAAAATTTAGGTCTTGGCGGTAGAGTTAACACGGTTTTGCAAGCGGCATTTTTCAAAATTACAAATATTATCGAAGAAACCAAAGCTTTAGAACTGATAAAATCCGCTATAACGAAAACATATTCAAAAAAAGGCAACGAAGTTGTCAAAATAAATCATGCCGCGGCTGAAGAAGGGATGAAATCACTAAAGAAAATCAGCATTCCAAAATCTTGGAGCGCTCTCGAAATCTCAAAAGAAATTGAACCTCAAAAAAGAAACATAAAAAGCCCTGCGCTAAAAAAATTTTTAGAAACCATCGCGCAGCCCATCAGCAACATGCAGGGTAACAAGTTGCCTGTTTCGGCCTTCGAAATGTGCGCGAACGGAACAATCCCTCTCGGTACGGCTGCATTTGAAAAGCGTGGCACGGCGAGTTTTATTCCCGAGTGGGTGCCTGAAAATTGCATTCAGTGCGGATTTTGCTCGTTTGTTTGCCCTCACGCTGTAATTCGCCCCGCTGTACTCAATAATGACGAACTCGAAAAAGCGCCGAAATCAATCAAATCCAAAAAGATGCTTGGGTTTCAAGATTTAAATTTTTCTATAGTTGTTTCGAAATCCGATTGCACAGGATGCGAAAATTGTGTTGCTGTTTGCCCTGGAATTAAAGGAAATAAAGCGCTTAAAATGGTGGAAAACACTAGAAAATCAGATGATCAGAAAATTTTTGATTACTGCGAAAAATTGCCAAATAAACCTGAAGTTTTGAGCAAATTCAAAGAATTTACTATCAAAGGTAGCCAATTCAAAAAACCGCTTTTAGAATTTTCAGGTGCTTGCGCGGGATGCGGTGAAACGCCTTACGCAAAACTTGCAACTCAGCTGTTTGGCGACAGAATGATTATAGCGAACGCTACCGGATGCTCATCGATTTGGGGCGGTTCGTTCCCTTCCTCGCCGTATACCACAAATGATAGCGGCCATGGCCCTGCTTGGAAGAATTCCCTCTTTGAAGACAATGCCGAGTTTGGATATGGAATGGCTCTTGCGCAAACGGCCAGGCAAAAACCAATCATATTAGCGGTGTCGGAGATTCAAAATACTACCAAAAACGAAGAGCTTAAGAGCATTTGCGGCGAATATCTTTCGACTGTCAACAACTCTTTTGCCAATAAAACCCCGGCGAATAATCTTGTGGCCTATTTGAAAAGTAATATAAATAATCTCGATTTTTCAGGTGACCTTGCAAGCTGTATTTTGAAAAATCCGGGCAACATTGGCACGAAATCTATATGGATTTTTGGCGGCGACGGATGGGCATACGACATCGGATTCGGGGGTCTTGATCATGTTATTGCATCCGGAAAAAATGTGAATATCTTAGTGTTTGATACAGAAGTATATTCAAATACTGGTGGGCAAGCTTCAAAATCAACACCAAAAGGTGCAGTAGCACAGTTTGCGGCTTCAGGGAAAAAGACGCCGAAAAAGAATCTTGCCGCAATTGCTATGACTTACGAATATGTATATGTTGCAAAAGTAGCGCTCGGAGCGAATTTTAATCAGTGCATAAAAGCTTTTGAAGAAGCTGAAAGCTATGACGGCCCATCGATAATCATAGCGTATGCGCCCTGCATTAATCATGGCATAAAAGGCGGTATGAAAAACAGCTTGCTTTCGGCTAAACAAGCTGTAGAATCCGGATACTGGGATTTGTTTCGCTTTGACCCTCGCAA
>CAZDOV010000035.1:0-7024 GCA_964507135.1 uncultured Eubacteriales bacterium
TAAAGATATAGGACAAACCACATATATCAACAAAAGATACAACTATATATTCAATATAAGCACATTTAAATGGGATGTGAATGGAAATCATCCTTCGGATATCATTAATATAAAAATGAACAAACAAGTTTTACAATTAGATGATTATTATCGTGTTATGTTATCTAAAGTTGAAACATAATTATTACAAGTAGGGTGTTATTAATATCATTTAGCTTGTTTCCGTATTATTCATTATTATCGTACTCACAGCAAATAGTATAGTCTATAAATAATGCATTTCTCATTACAAAAATTTAAACCGTGTGAAAGTATGCAACCCCCTTGAGAAAATTTATATGAAAATGAAACCTTAAGCGTCAAGGTTTCATTTTTTCAAATTTACTATTCAAATAAGTCCTATAACATGAATTTTTGAACCTAAAATTTATATATAAACATAAAGAAAGCCCAGTATCACTGAGCTTTGGGTTGTATTAAAAGATACGTATAACCATGGTCCGCCCGGAGGGATTCGAACCCCCGACCTTCAGAATCGGAATCTGCTGCGATATCCATCTTCGCCACGGGCGGAAAATTGAGGGAACTTGCTATAACCACCGAATATTTTTTATTATATCACAGTAACACAAATGTTGTCCACTGCAAAGTTACCAAGGGAACGCCAATTTGTAACTCTACATATTTGACACTCAAATTTTTCAATTTTTATTGAAAAATTTGAAATAATATGTTATACTTATCCATGTAAGCATTTGACAAGCGGTATAGATTGTTGATAATCTTTAATGTTGACGCAGAAAGCAGTTATTTATAAAGGAGTTTTAAACGGCATGAGTTTTGAGTTTGATGATAATATTGAAGAAACTGTAAAGATAAAAGTTGTTGGCGTAGGTGGTGGCGGCGGCAATGCCGTGAACCGCATGGTGGATTCCGGGGTAAAATGCGTGGAGTTCATCTGCGTCAATACGGATAGACAAGCTTTGTTGCGTTCCAAAGCAACACATAAAATTCAAATAGGTGAAAAGATAACCAGAGGTAAAGGCGCTGGCTCAAAGCCGGAAGTCGGGCAGCGCGCCGCTGAAGAAAGCCGAGATGAGATCGTAGCGGCTCTTAAAGGGGCGGATATGGTTTTTATCACGGCCGGGATGGGTGGCGGAACCGGTACCGGTGCTGCGCCGATTGTTGCTCAAATCGCCAGAGAAATGGGCGTCCTTACGGTAGGCATAGTGACGAAACCGTTCTCTTTTGAGGGGCAAAAACGTATGGCTCAGGCTGAAGCAGGCATTGCTGCTCTCAGGGAGCATGTGGATTCGTTAGTCGTGATACCGAACGAGCGTTTGAAGATGGCAAGTCAGCAGAGAATAACTTTGATGAATGCATTTATAGTTGCAGATGATGTTTTGCGTCAAGGCGTGCAGAGTATCTCAGATTTGATATTGCTCCCGGGACTTGTCAATCTTGATTTTGCGGACGTAACATCGATAATGAAAGATGCCGGCTACGCTCATATGGGTGTTGGACGAGCATCCGGCAAAGATAAAGCTGAAGAAGCTGCGAATATGGCGATATCTAGCCCACTTTTGGAAACAGCTATCAATGGGGCAAAGGGTGTAATTATCAACGTTACAGCTTCACCGGACATCGGGCTGGACGAAATCGAGGTTGCTTCTTCGTTGATTGCTCAACAGGCAGATAAAAATGCAAATATTATTTGGGGCGCTGCGTTTGACGAAAATATGGATGACGAAATCAGCGTGACGGTAATAGCCACAGGGTTTGCGACGAGGGAATCCTACTTGCCGACGCCGCCCATGGGCAAAACTGCAACCGCTAATGTTAGCAGATATGCTCCTGAAAATGTTGAACCTCTACCGAAACCAAATGATGATAACTTCTATGATATAATGTCAATTTTCAAAAACAATGACTAATTTAAGATATAAAGTTCCAGTGAATGGGTGCCCTGGAGCTTTTTTATTTCTAAAATTTAGTAATTCCACGCAAATTGACCGCTTAAAATCGTGAAAACGGTAATAAATGGCACTATAAACGGCTTAAATCTATGCTATGAGTGGCGATTTATAATTGTTTTGTCGAAAAACAGTCGTATTTTTTTAAGTTATCCACTTTTTCCACAACTTTTTCCACAATCGTTGAAAATAAATGCCACATATTGATGATTTAAATGTGCGAAAGAAGATAATGTGGAATATTATTTCAGATTTAAAGCAAAAAATCACAAAATTTTGATTTTTAAAGCCTATTCACATTGATATGGCATTAGTAATCGTAACAAAGTAAGTCTTAGAAAATCAAATTTAATTCATCGTGACGAGTGAAAAAATCCTGAAAAAGTGATATAATATGAATATATTCCAAAAATTACAATTGGTGAGCAAAGAAAAAATGCATAATATAAAAATATTGCACTTGGTATATTTGATTTTTTCAGGAAGAAGGGTTAAACGATGATTTTTAAGAAAAATTTAGCGTGCAAGATTTCCGCAGTGTTTTTTGCGGCCGCCGTTTCAGTGAGTAGGATTTTTGCAGCGATTTCATATAAAGTTGATGAAAGCGACACCTCAACTCTCATGACCGCGCTGTTTAATAAAAATTCTAGTGGCATCAGTAAAGTTGAAATCAATATACCTGGTAGATCTAACACACCAAACGCGTCAATCGGAACATTTGAAGGTGGCAAAGATTTAGTCGGCCTTGACAAAGGTATTGTTATGGGCACTGGGGATGTCAGTCAAATATTTCCGGAATCCGCAGTTACGATGTTGTCATTTGAAGATGATGACGTTGAAGCCAACGCCTCCAAAGATGTAACAGAAGTTACTTCGTCTCAGGGCACTGGCACTAGCGAAGGTGTTACTGATCAAAATAGCAACACTAGTCAAGGTAACAACAGCACCAACAACAACGAAAATGTTAAAAATGACAAAGATATCTACGACAACAACAATATCCAAGGCGCCCCCGGCGAGCTTCCATCAACTCCCATCGATACTAATTATTACCCTGCAATAACACTAAGCTTCGACATTGTCCCAACCTCCGAAACGGTAAATTTTCAGTGTGTATTAGCTTCAGATGCTTGGGAAAATGCAAGATTTGCTTCGTCAGTATCTTATCCGGATGCGATAGCTCAATTTTATGCAAATACTGCTGTTCCGGATTTACTTCTGGACCAGGCCAATCAGGATTTTTACCCTGGGTTACATTATATTATGGCAAAAGCTTATTACACTGAAAATGATAAATTTTTGGAAACAAAAGATGAGTTTATAAGCACGGCAGATGACCAAAAGGAAGGACTCGTTTCTTATACTGGTCGGAGCAAAGTTTTGACGCAGTCGGTAACAGGATTAACGCCAGGTGAAGTTAATCACATTGCAATTGCATTAATGGTTACAAATAATTATCAAGGTAACACATATTTTTTCATTGGATATAACGATGAAAGCGATGAAGACAACAAAGAACCCGAAAAGCCCCAAGAGCCAGAACCCGAGCCAGAACCCGAACCCGAACCCGAACCAGAGCCTGAACCAGAGCCTGAACCCGAGCCAGAACCCGAGCCAGAGCCCGAGCCCGAGCCAGAACCCGAGCCAGAACCCGAACCCGAGCCCGAGCTTGAAACCACAGTTGAAACCGTGACTGATCCTACGGTTTTTTATCCAGAAACAGGGGATAATTTGAATTTATTAACGGCGATGATGCCGACTTTCTCATCAGCTGTGGGATTAGTAATTTCAAAAAGAAAGAGATCAAACAATTAATATTCGGTAAAAAGCAGTGGGGGTGCGTCCTTGCTGTTTTTTCTGTGGCGAAATAAGCAAGATGCGAGTATAATAGTCAGTAATTACAGTATATTTTAGGGCGTTTTTGTGCGGAGGAATGGCGTGTTAGGTATGAAAGGTAGCGGAATATCTCTAAAAACGATATTTTATATCATTTGCGTGGCTCTTATTACGGTTAATTTGTCTTTATGGCCGATAAGCAGCATTTTGGCTTCAATACATTTGGCGATTATGTTGGTAATTATTATGCTCAGCGTGATAACTTTTCGGTACAACAAAAATCGCGTTTTTGACGTTTCAAGAAATTTAAAAGAGTTTTTTGACAGTAATACTGGGGAAATATTAGAAGCCGTCCCAATGCCGGTCGTAATCGTGAACTCTTCAAAAATTAGTAATATTTTATTTTATAACAGTCAATTCAAAAAAAGTTTTTTTGATAGAGGATACTGTTCCGCAAATAATTTTGATAAAATTTTCCCCAAAGACGTATGCGAAACCATTTTTGAAAAAGATCAGATAAACCTCACAGTCGGGAGTGACGAGTACAGAGTTTATATTCGAAAATTTTATGAATTTATAATATTATATTTTGAAACCGAAACGCTTTACTTCAACTTAAAGCAAAAATATTTGGAAAGTCGGCTGTGCGTGGGGTACCTGTTTTTTGACAATCAAGAGGAACTCAAGCAGTCAATCGCAGACGAAAAGGTTTTGCACATATCCCTTAGCGTTGAGGATACTCTTCAAAAGTGGATTTCTTCGGTTTGTGGGGCTTTTGAAAAAATTTCTGACGGGAAATATATTGCGATTTTCGAAGAAAAATGCTTGAAAAAATTTATTGATGAGAAATTTAATATTCTTGAAAAAATACACAAATTAAAGGCTGACGAAAACAAATGTGCTACTGTTTCGATGGGAATCAGCAGAGGATTTTCAAGCATTGAAGAAGCGAAAAACGAGGCAACCGGAGCGCTGTATATGGCGCTTGGCCGTGGGGGAGACCAAGTGGCGATAAAAAATAAAAATTCTTATGAATTTTTTGGCGGGACTTCAGGAGGCCTTGAAAAACGCAGCAAAGTCCGCACGAGGGTCGTGGCGAGAGATCTTTTGGGCAAGATTGATTTAGCTGATAAGGTGCTGTTAATGGGCCACAAGTTTTCCGACTTCGATAGCGTGGGCTCCGCGGTAGCTTTGCGAGGTATTTGCGCAAAAGCCAGCGGGAAAGAAAGCTATGTCGTTATTAACAAATCCCAAACGCTTGCCCTGAATCTTGTGGAATATTTGGAATTTCACAGCGGTAAAACCGGCGATAAGATATTCGTAACCCCGGAACAAGCTCGAAGTATGGTCACACCGAACACTTTGCTGATAATCTTGGATACTCATAGCTTTGGGTTTTTAGAAGATGCAGAGGTATATCAAAAGTGCAAAAATATCGTTGTGATTGACCATCACCGAATGAATGTTGAAAAAATTTCAAATACGCTGATATTTTTTCATGAACCGTTTGCGTCATCCACGTGCGAAATGGTGGCCGAAATGGTGCAATATATGAACGACAGATATGTTAAAAATTACGAAGCTGATGCATTGCTCGCGGGAATTATGCTTGATACTAAAAATTTTTCTTTGAAGACCGGTATGCGAACGTTTGAGGCGGCGGCTTACCTTAAGAAAAAAGGCGCAGATGTAGGTGAAGTCAAACGGATGTTTGCAAATTCACTGGATTCATACAAGCTACGATATAAAATAATCGAAAAATCACGAATTATTGGCAATTGTGCCGTAGCTGCCGTGGATTTTGAAGATCGGAATTTGAGATTGGCGTGCGCTCAGGCCGCAGACGAACTTTTGAATATAAAAAACGTAAAAGCATCGTTTGTATTATTCCAAAATGATGGTATTATAAATATATCTTCACGTTCAATGGGTGACATCAACGTTCAAGTCATAATGGAAAAATTCGGTGGGGGCGGACATCAAACAATGGCAGCTGCTCAGGTGAATGACGGCTCTTCTTTGGATGAAGTCAAACAAAAGCTCACTGAATTGATTGATGAAATTCATCCGAACGCAGAAATAAAAGAAAGAATGGAGAAATAGCTCATGGAAGTACTGTTGTTGGCAGAAAATAAAATCAAAAACGTGAAGGATGGTTACGGAACCCACCTGATTTCTCAAGGTCTTGCGAAGCGGGTTGATAATCGAGTTTTGAACGAAATGAAGAATAAGACGAGTTCGGAAAAATTTCACGCTCAGGAAAACAAAAAGCACGCGCAAGAAATTGTTGAGCTCATAAACGGAGCTAGCGTAACTTTGACGCTCAAAGCTGGCGAGCACGGCGCGGTTTTTGGGGCTATTACGGGCAAAGATATCGCTATTAAAGTGAACGAACTCCTGAAAACTAAAACGGCGTCGAAACCCGGAAATTTTGACGGACAAAAGGGCTTTTCGATCAACAAAAACCAGGTTATTTTGGATAATAACATCAAAGAGTGTGGGGTTTACAGCGTGCCGATTAAGCTCTATCCGGAGGTCACAGCGACCATTAATGTTGAAGTTGGAGCTAATTAGCATTTTTTAGTAAGTCACAGAAGTTCATACTTCAAATAAGCATAAAACTGACGCCCTATTCAAAAGAGTAGAGCGTCTTAAAAATGCGATTTGCCTTTTTTCGTTGCCGTTTTTAATCCACGTTATCTGTGGAAGAACCCGTGTCGGCCGTGGAAGTGTATTGCTCGTGCTTGTGCTTATGCTTGGGCTATTGCTATTGCTCGTGCTTATGCTCGGACGTGTGCTTGGCCTTGTGCTATTGCTCGTGCGGGTGATAGTGCGTGGGCTTGTGCCGGCGCTTGTGCTTGGGCGTGTGCTAGTGCTTGTGCTAGTGCTTGTGCGGTGGCCTGTGCTTGTGCTAGTGCTATTGCTTGTGCTTGGTCTAGTGTTTGTGCGTGTGCTTGCGCTAGTGCTTGTGCTAGTGCTTGTGCTAGTGTGTAGGCTAGTGCTTGGTCTTGGTCTAGTGCTTGGCCTAGGGCTAGTGCTAGGACTAGTGCTTGGTCTTGTGCTAAGGCTTGGTCTTGTGCCGGCGCTTGTTCGGCATTATTACTATTGATTAAATCGGGTGCTGTCTGGCCTGTTTGTGATGCGAAGGTTGTGTTCAAGCTGCTAAACCCTACGCTTAGTGCTAGCGCGGAATTTGTGAGTAATTTCCATAAATT
>CAZDOV010000036.1:0-6890 GCA_964507135.1 uncultured Eubacteriales bacterium
AATTAAATTTTGCGCTTGACATTAAAATTTTTAGGTATATAATGACAATATACAATAATTTCAAAGGGGTGATTGTTATGCCTGTTGAAATAACTGCCACGGCGGTTGACAATCTTGAAGCTGGCTTTTTAAAAGCGCTATCTGGTGTAAACCCGATGACACTTTCGACGGACGTTCTAATGACTGAATATAAACAAAATTTTGTCGGTATTGTGGATCAATTTAAAGAAATATGTGAACGTTTTAAGAATAAAAAAATAAATGAGACAACTTCATTATCGGAATTAGCAGCAAGCTCTGAAAGTTTGAACGACGCCGATTATATTAAAAAGAACGTTACACCATTTATTACCAGTGTTACAACTTTTTTTAAATTCAGAGACAAAGAAACATTACAAAGCGTTTGCCGTCATATTATAAACACCTTGACAGGTATGACACAAGTTTTTAATCTTAATCTCAAAACTACGATTAGCAACATCCAAAAAGCTTATAAAAGCATGACCGGCACAAACGCCCCTAAAACCACTTTAAAAGTAGGAAGTGTTTCTGAAGAAGTAGAGTCATTTTTGCGAGCGCAAACTCTTATCGACACAGCTTTAAACAGCCATAATTGGGGTTCATCTGATCTTCAAAAAGACGGGGATTTTAAGGACAAAGCATACAACGACTTGAAAGTGTCGCTAGGTATCTTGGATAAAAAATACCAAGAGTTAAAAGTTGAGGGAGATAAAGCATATAAAAAAAGTGCAGAAGAGATTGTAACCCTGTACAAACAGTTTGAAACTTTTGACCATTTGAAACTCGACATCAGCGTTACTAAAGAGGAGTTGGACAAAAAAGTAGCAAATTTTAAAAATATGCAAGAAGGAGTGCAATGCAACCCCTATGAATCCATCAAGAAATTTTTAAAAGGAGTAAGAAATTTAGAAAAAGGAGCACTCAAAAAAAACGCCGGCATGGTTATCATTACAGAAAAAGATGCATACCGCCGCAGTGATTTGTTAAAAAGAAAGCATTGGGGAAAAATTCAAACAACATTTTTTGAAGAGTTAATTGATTTAGAAAACAAAGAATTTAAAAAAACTTCGGAGTTGCTTGACAAGTGCTTGTTACGTAGCCAACGGCTTGAAGCACAGCTTAACCCTGCATCAACTAGTTACCCACTACTCAAAGACAAACGTTCGTTTAATACCGCAGTCACCACCTATTTTACGGATATACAGAATAAACTTACCAATACAAATGCCCAATCAAACATCGATATATCCTTTGAAACGTTAAAAGAGAACATAAACAACCAAAACAAGAATTGGGAAATCTCCGCCGACGTCGTGTATTGCATTGGCTATATTTACATCCAGCTATCGGATTTTGTTGAATTCTTAACAACCAACATAGAAACCGCTACCCATATGCTAAAAGAAGCTAACGGAACATTAGACAAACCAGATGCTAGTAAATTAAAATTTGGTATGGATATATATGGGAAGTTAGCGACTGTTGCTGCATTCACAGGACCTCTTGTTAATGTGAGCCCAATATTTGCTGCAATATGGGGCGCCGTGGCTCTTTCGGGAACTATAGTGCAAATGGTACAAGTGGTGTACAATCGTCACCAAGCAAAAAAGACCGCCGCAGCAAAAGCAAAACTACAATCGTTACAGCGAAAAGCTGCAAAAGGCGATGAAAAAAAGGCCGAAACAGCTGACAACGAAGATGAGACAGGTGGCCAAACCGAAGATACCGGTGGGGCAAAAGAAGAAGTAGATACGACAACTGCCAACGAGGACGTGACAAAATTAAAGAAAAAAATATCCGATTTAAAAACAATTAACGCAGGATTGAAAGTTGAAAACGAAGACTTAAAATCTAAGAAAGAAAAGTATAAACAACGGGCTGAAGCATTGGAGGCTGAAATTGCCAAATTAAAAAGCGAAAATACACGGTTGTCACGAAACGCTGCTGACGCCCATTAAGCTATCCCGAGTGTTTAGAAATAAAAATGCAGCCCGGACGCTGTTTTTGGCGCACGGGCTGTGTTTGCACTATTTCAGCAAAACTCGATTTTAAATTGTTTTCCGTGATCTTCCCAATAATCGCGAACTTGCCCGAGAATTGCTTCGATTTTGCGCACATCCATGTTTTCTTCGCAAAAAATCTCGAGATTGATGGAGTCTATGTTGGCATCGAAAACGCAATTGCACAGCAAATTAGTTAGTGTATCCCAATTTTTCTCGCGTATATTGTACCATTGTTCCCACTCTTTGCCAGTGACCGAAGCGATGTTATCCATTAGGGTTTCTTCTGTGTCCGCAAAAATGATGCCTCCGTGCGAAATTGCAGCCACAGACCCAAAAGTCGAAAAAATCACTGAAAAACAGCACGCAGCAATGAGGATAGATTTTGTTAACATTATTTTGATTCGTTTCATGCTTATTCCCCCTTTCCATAATATTATTCGCAAAAGTAGTCGTTGATTACTTGGCAGTATGTTGCTGAAGCCCGGGGCACATTTGGGGAATGTGCCCGACAATTACGGTTTCTGAAACAAGAATATCGTCAGTAACTTCAGATGTGCATGAGCTCCCGGGGATAGTAACGCTTATGTGCACGTGAATTGATAGATATATTTTGTGGAGGGTTTGGTTGATCCCCGCGCTTGAAAAGTCGCTCCGGAACTCCGATGTCACGTTCCCGGATGAAGAAATTTTCATTGGAACTTTTGGGCCTTGGCCGTTTAGTAATTCTGAACCTATCAGAGTGCCAAGGGGAGTGTAAAAGGTTTTTTCTTTACATTTGGCGAGTTTTTCTTGGATTAAAATATTGATTCCGGTTTTAAGTTCATTGGTTTTGCACATATCCATTGAAATTGAGAGAATTTCGCCGCTTTGCGAAGTGTTGAAATGAGTTATGTTTTCATATTTCTCAAATTTTGTGCGCATATCCTCAAGCACAGCTTCGTCTATCGCGCTTGAGGCGATGTTTTTTGCTTTTGAAAGAGAAATATTTTTGACTACCGGGCGAAATTTGAAATCTATGAACAAAAATATTGTAGCAGAAACAATACAGAAAAGCATTGCTATTTTTTTCTTAACAAAACGATTTTTCACCACTAATCATCACCAAATGTCAAGGTTTTATATTATCAAAAATACGCAAAACCTTAGAATTTGTTAATTTCGTGAAGCTTTTTAACGCTGTATCGAATCAATTTTCGTGTTAGACAAATCTTTCCTGGAGTATTCCTTGCCATACTTGCAAATGCTTTTATCGGAAGGTGAATTCCTCCCAAAATTTTTGCAAAGGAGGTGAAGAAATTATGTGTAATGAACATCATGATCACTATTGCGCGTGTTTTTGCAAAAAAATCTGTGGTGTTATCAAACTTATAACTGCCGGGGTGGTTTTAGGGAGCATAGCAGGCATGGTCGCGATGTATTTTTTTGACCGTGATAAATGGTTGCAGTGCCGCGCTCGAAAAGTACTCAAAGGTGCTGAAGAATTTACGCGCGATATGCAATCAAAAATTAGTAATACCTCTAATTAAATAGAAAATTAGTGAATTTCAATAAAATTAATGTCGAATTATTGGATATAGTATTCGACATTAATTTTTTATTTTTAAAAGTTGATTCCAACCGGTTAACTTTTTATTCGTTTTCGTCGAATTATGGGGAGATACATTAATTATTCCATTGGAGGTTTGAAAATTGAGACGTTTAAATAAAAAAGAAATTCTATTTTGCCATCAATATTTGAAAACCGGGGACGAAAAAGAAGCAGCTATTTTATCCGGGTACACTTCATCGCCTGAACGGATAAGTATGGAATTACTGTCGCGCGAGGAAATACGCGAAGAGATTGACAAGCTTTACGCTGAAAAAAAGAAAAAATTTACTTATCAGGCAATTATAGGTTACGAAAGACTCGCGTTTGGGAATATATCTGACATCATAAAATTAATTTTCACAGAAAATATGAGCTTTGAAGAAATTAGAAAAATGAATCTTTTTAATATTTCAGAAATAAAAAAACCTCGCGACGGAGCGCTTGAAATAAAGTTTTTTGACAGGCTCAGAGCGCTCGAAAAACTCGAACAAATTGATTCACACGAGGATTCAAAACAGAAATCTTTCTATCAGGCGCTTGAAGATAGCATACAGAAATTTTGTGGCGATTCTTTAAATCAAAACGAAGAAGAAAAAACAATTGGAATTTAAAGATTTTTCTAAAAAACAAATTTTGGCATTAACATGGTGGGTGAAAAATTCCGGATATGAAAATTTTGATGCAATAATTTGCGACGGGTCGATAAGAAGTGGCAAAACACTTTGTATGTCCATTTCGTTTGTAATGTGGGCTTTTTACAAATTCGGCGATGCCGCATTTGCATTATGCGGAAAAACTATACGTTCTTTGCGCCGTAACGTGGTTACTCCCATTGTGCCAATACTCCAAAGCCTTGGTTTTGATTGCAAACAAAAAATATCCGAAAACGTTTTGAAGATAACTTATCAAGGGCGCTCAAATTTATTTTATTTATTTGGAGGGAGAGATGAGTCTTCTGCGTCGTTAATTCAAGGCATGACTCTCTCGGGAGTGATGTTCGACGAAGTTGCTTTGATGCCACGATCTTTTGTCGAACAAGCGCTTGCGAGGTGTTCTGTGAATGGCTCAAAATTTTGGTTCAACTGTAATCCTGAATATCCTGAACATTGGTTTTTCAAAGAATGGATAACAAAAAAGGGGTCACAAAATGCACTTTATTTGCATTTTACCATGGATGACAATCCCTCGTTGTCGCTATCATTAAAAAATCGCTATAAGCGGCTTTACAGCGGTACTTTTTACCAGCGCTTTATTGAAGGAAAATGGGTTGCTGCCGGGGGACTTGTTTATCCATTTATGGCCGAAATCTCATCTTTTTGTTCTGTTCCTAAAGTCGAATTCACCAGGTTCGCTCTTTCTTGCGATTACGGAATAGTCAATCCGATGTCTTGCGGGCTTTGGGGAGAATATGGCGGCGTTTGGTACAGAATAGACGAATACTATTATGATTCCAGGAAAGAAGGTGACACACGAACCGATGACGAACACTATAATCAAATCAAAAAAATGGTCGGCGAAAGGCCAATTTTTCGCATGGTGGTCGATCCTTCCGCGACCAGTTTCATAACGTTAGTCCGGCGATATGGTCATTTTGAAGTATCCCCTGCAAAAAACAGTGTTTTGGAGGGAATAAGAGAGGTCTCTACTGCATTAAAACAAGGTGACATCAAAATTTGCAGGAATTGTTATGATTCCATTCGAGAATTTTCGATTTACCGCTGGAATGAAGGCAAAAATAAAGATGCGCCTTTGAAAGAAAATGACCACGCAATGGATGATATACGTTATTTCACCAGTACTATTTTATCAAACGCTACAGAGGAAGCGTTTTTTGTTTTGGCAGCAAAAAGATGAAAGGAGAACGAAAATTGAAATTATTCAAAAAGAAAAAGCCGGCAATCCCTGCAGTAGTGCAAACTGCACCCGCTTGTATGACAAATGAACATCCATTCCGAATTTTGGATCAATATGATTCTTATAAAAATGCAATTCACAATCAATGGAAGCTTTACAAAACCCTCAAAGAGGCAGTACCAATTATAGATGCTGCTATTTCAAAAATCATCAGACTTACTGGCGAATTTAAAATCGAGTGCGAAGATCCAGAAGTTCAAGATGCAATTAGCAAATTTATTTCTACTGTGCGAGTTAATTCCTGCGGGATGGGCGCGAACAGTTTTGTTCTTGGTTACCTAAATCAGCTTTTGACTTACGGAACTGCAGTCGGCGAAATCGTGATAAATAGCATGGGCGATGGCATAGAAGCGCTTTACAATGCGCCTCTCGAGAATCTGGAGCTCCGAGTTGAGTCAAACCCACTGGACTTGAAAATTTATAAGAAAAATAAGAACGGGAGTGTTTCTGAAATCCGGTATCCCGAACTTGTGCTTGTTTCGTCGCTTAACCCTGACCCGGGTTGCGTTTATGGCAATTCAATAATGAAGGGATTGCCGTTTGTGAGTAACATACTATTGAAAATTTATAACAGTGTTGGAATAAATTGGGATCGTGTTGGTAATATCCGATTTGCAGTTACTTATAAACCCTCAAATGATGCAGGTGATCGGGCGTATTCAAGGGAACGTGCATCTCAAATTGCGGCGGAATGGAGCAAAGCGATGAAATCCGGTGGGCATCCGAGCGATTTTATAGCCGTAGGGGATGTAGGGATAAAAGTTATCGGTGCAGATAATCAAATTCTAGACAGCCAAGTTCCCGTTAAGCATATGCTTGAGCAAATTGTGAGCAAGCTCTCGATTCCGCCGTTTTTGCTGGGCTTAAACTGGTCAACAACAGAAACAATGTCCACTCAACAAGCGGAAATCCTTGGCAACGAACTGGAAGCATATAGGAGATTGTTAAATCCTATTATTACCAAAATATGCGACATATGGTGCAGGCTTAATGGTGTTGAACCGAGCTATAAAATCAATTGGAATACGATTGATTTGAAAGATCAGCTGCAAATAGCAACAACTCGTTTGACAAATGCGCAAGCTGAAGAAATCGAAAAGAGAATATTGGATAGTTCTGAAAATTAAAACAATTTTGGAGGAATTTATGAAAGACGGATATGTAATTAAATCAAACGAAAATTTAAATAATGAGAAAGCTGAGCTCAAACTTATCAACCAGCTTACTCGCAGGGCTTTTGGGAAAGATGAAATTTATGCCTTCACTGTTGTGCTTTGCGACAACGACATCGACCGCCAATTCGAACGTTTCACTGATGAATCGCTCTAAAAGCTCGCGGAGCTTTATATCGGGAAAACTGGTGT
>CAZDOV010000037.1:0-6754 GCA_964507135.1 uncultured Eubacteriales bacterium
GTAGTAAATACCTAAATAAATTGATTTTAACCGCTTCAGGTGGACCGCTTTTTGGAATGAAAAAATCCGATTTAAAGACTGTTACTGTCAAAAAAGCATTGAATCATCCAAATTGGAAGATGGGTACAAAAATATCGATTGATTCTGCTACTATGATGAACAAGGGCTTAGAAATTATCGAAGCATGCCATTTGTTTAATTTGCCGGAAAGCAAAGTGGACGCTATCATCCACCGAGAAAGTATTATCCACTCGATGGTGGAATATGTTGATGGTTCTGTTATTGCTCAGATGGGGGTACCCACTATGAAAACCCCAATACAGTATGCTTTAACTTATCCATCAAGAGAAAAACTTCCGGGTAATCACTTGAATTTAGCTGATATCAAAAATTTGTCTTTTTTTGAAATTGACTCAGATACTTTCGAAGCCGTGGATATTTGCCGAGAAGCCATCCGAACTGGAGGTTCTGCGCCACTAATTATAAATTCTGCAAACGAAGTCGCAGTAGATTTGTTTTTGAATAATAAAATAAAATTTTCAGAAATAATTGAACTTATAAAAACGGCATCCAATAAATTTAAACCGCAAAATATAGAGTCTCTGGAACAAATTTTAGAGATAGACGCATTAGTAAGAGACTTTTTATATGGATTATTTTGATTAAATTATGTAATTTTATATTATAGGAGATTTGAATTATGAACGTACTAATGATTATAGTAGGGATTTTACTTTTTGATTTAATCATACTAGCGCACGAATTTGGGCACTTTTTTTGGGCTAAAAAATTCGGCGTAAAAGTTAATGAATTCGCACTCGGTATGGGACCGCAAATATTCAAATTTAAAAAAGGTGAAACGGTGTTTTCGCTAAGAGCTTTTCCGATTGGCGGATTTTGTGCGATGGAAGGTGAAGATGAGGAAACTACTAACGAAGACGGAGCTATCAGTGAAAATTCATTTAAATCTAAGCCTGCGTGGCAAGCGGCCATAATCATAGCGTTCGGGGCTATAATGAATATAATTTTGGGCTTTATAATGACAGTAATTACGCTCATTCCAAACGAACAATTTGCATCTACAACCATATCAAAGTTTAATTCTGAAGCAATTTCCTGCAATTCAGGGCTTTGTGTGGGTGACACCATAACTAAGATTGATGACGCAAAAATTCGCACGTATAAAGATATTGGATTCAATTTGCTCGTTGACGGTAAATCAACATTTGATATAGAAGTAAAGCGTGAAGGAAAAACTATCAAACTCGAAAACGTAATTTTTAAAACCGAGACCAATTCCAAGGGTGGAACCAGCACCAAGTTGGATTTTTATGTTGAGCCAATTGAGAATAACTTTGTCAACCTATTAAAGCAGTCTTTTTTGGATACTCTTTCGACCGCGAAAACAGTATGGTCTAGTCTCGCTGGACTTGTGACGGGGAGATTTTCGATGCGAAATATGTCCGGACCAATAGGAATCGCTTCAATGATTGGTGAAGCTACAAATGAAGGCTTAAAGGTTAGTATTTGGGCAGCAATTTCAAATATAATTTCGCTTATGGCCATGATCACGATTAATCTCGGTATATTTAACCTTTTGCCTCTTCCCGCTCTTGACGGAGGGCGACTTTTGGTATTAATTTTCGAAATAATATTTAGGAAAAAGATGAATGCAAAATATGAGGCTTTAATTCACATGCTAGGTTTTATTGCCTTTATAGCATTTATGATTTACATTTCTTATAGCGATATACTCAGACTTTTAGGTAAATCCTAGATATAATTATAAAGCAAAAGATAATTTAAAATAAAAGTCGAAGGCGGCCGAAAATGAGAAGAAATTCAAAAGAAGTCAAAATTGGCGATATCAAAATCGGCGGTGGAAGTCCGATCACGGTTCAATCCATGCTCAGCGTTCCGTCGTATGACGTTCATGGCAGCGTTGATCAAGCTCATAAACTCAAAAGCGCTGGATGTGATATTTTGAGAATTGCTATTCCTGACATAAATGCCGTCAAACTTATTGATTCCATAAAAAGCAAAGTAGATATTCCACTAGTAGCTGATATTCACTTTGATTATAAACTCGCTTTAGAATCTATAGCCGCAGGTATAGATAAAATCAGAATAAATCCAGGAAATATCGGTGATGATAGCAAAATAAAAGCCATTGCTGATGCTTGCAAATTTCGTGAAATACCAATAAGAATCGGAGTAAACTCCGGTTCTGTTGAATCCAGAATTTTAGAAAAATATGGCGAAGTAACACCGGAAGCCCTCGCAGAAAGCGCCCTCTACAATGCAAAACTTTTGGAAAAGTATGATTTTGATAATATAGTACTCTCTCTTAAATCTTCATCTGTTCAAAAAACAGTGAAAGCATACGAATTTGTTGCAGAAAAATGTGATTATCCGTTACATTTAGGAATAACCGAAGCCGGAACCGAAACAATCGGAACGGTCAAAAGTTCTATTGGTATTGGTTCTCTTCTCCTTCGTGGTATCGGAGACACAATAAGAGTATCTTTGACCGCTGATCCAATAAAAGAAGTTGAATTAGGGATAAACATACTTAGCGCCCTCGAAATGCGAAGCGGAATACGATTTGTTTCGTGCCCAACTTGCGGACGTACTCGTATTGATCTGATTAATATAGCTAAAGAAGTTGAAAATGCACTATCTAATTGTAAGAAAAACATAAAAGTGGCAATTATGGGTTGCGTTGTGAACGGGCCAGGAGAAGCTAAAGATGCCGATATTGGAATAACTGGAGCTAATGGAATGGGTGTTATATTCAAAAAAGGAAAGATAATAAAGAAAGTCCCTGAAAGAGATCTTGTAAAAGAACTCATAAGAGAAATAAACTTGATGTCGTAGCAAAACCTGAAGGAGAAAAAATTTGAAACAATTCAAAGATATTTTTGATATCGAAAATATTCCCGAATCTATAGCTAACAGCGAAATTGAATTTATGCACATACACAGGGAAAATCGATCTATTGATTTAAAACTTACACCAAAAAGTGCTATATCCGGAATTGACATTCAAACGTGCAAAGCCATTTTAATGGCGTCAAAATTCGCACTAAAAGACGTACGCATTAACTGTGAAGAAGTTGACCGTGAAAAAATTGAGCAAAAAAGTATTCCCAATAAACAAATTTCTGAAAGTGAAATATCAGATATAATTAACGATTATGCCAAATCGAGCATAATGATTGAAAAAATATTTAAAAATCACTCAGCAAAATATATGAATGATGAGATAACAATTTCTCTTGCTTGCAGAGGCATAGATTTTTTGGAGCAAAAAAAGTGTGACCGCGATTTATCGTTATTGATTTCAAAAAAAATTGGCAAGCCCTTAAAAGTTATCTTCGAAGAAACTGAATACAAATCACCCGATTATCAAGACGAATGTGAAAAAAATGTAAATCCTGCTCCTGCTATTGAACTGTCACAAAAAGCACATCAAGAAAAGCCCCGATTTGAACTATCAGAAACGACAAATTCAGAAGTGAAAATCCCAGAAATAGAAATCAGGAACGAAGATAATCTCCTGCCAAAAATTGAGCCTTTGACAGCTACTGCTTTATACGGAAAAATAATTCGCCAGGAACCGATTGCAATAAGAGAGCTTGGCCTACAAATGGGCAGCGTTGTTGTTTGGGGTGACGTGTTTTCTGTAGATACTCATGAAACCAAAGACGGAAAAAGTATAATTTGTAGTATTTACATAACTGACTATACCGGCTCGATAATTTTGAAAGTAATCGAAAATAAAAACAAAGCAGATTATATCCGAAAAATAAAATCCGGGGCCACCGTTCTTGTCCACGGCGACCTTTCTGACGATAAATATGAACGTGAAATTGTAATAAGACCTAAAAATATAAATTTTGTCTCAAAATACAAGATCGTAGATAACGCTCCCAAAAAGCGGGTAGAACTACATCTTCATACAAATATGTCTGCGATGGATGGAATGAATTCTGCTGAAAATCTCATCAATCGTGCCCATGAATGGGGTCAACACGCAATTGCGGTAACAGATCATGGTGTGGCTCAAGCATACCCCGAAGCTATGAATGCAGTGAACGCCATAAACAAAAACGGCGGCAACATGAAACTAATTTATGGAGTCGAAGCGTATTTTGTTAATGACATAGCCCCAATAGTTATTGGAGATTACGAAAGAGACTTAAGCGGTGAATTCATCTGTTTTGATTTGGAAACAACAGGTCTTAGCGCTAACATGGACAAAATAATAGAGATTGGGGCCGTAAAAATAAAAAACAACGAAATTTTGGAAGAATTCTGTACGTTTGTTGACCCGCAAATGCCAATTCCGGTTCGTAGCGTCGAAATCACGGGGATAACCGATGAAATGGTAAAAAATGCCCCAAAGGAAGACATAGCCATTCGTGAATTTATTAAATTTTGCGGAGAAAAACCGGTTTTAATCGCGCATAATGCAAATTTTGATGTTTCATTCATAAAAGCTGCTTGTCAAAGAGAAAATATAGAGTTTGAGTTTACTTATGTTGATTCCGTTCCAATGAGCCGGTCTCTTATAATCAGCGCAAAAAATCATAAACTTGATACTTTGGCAAAAATTTTGAAAATTCCGGAGTTCAGTCATCACAGGGCATCTGATGATGCCAAAGCGCTTGCATACATATTTATGAAGCTTTTAAAAATGTCGCACGATGTTCGCGATATTCAGTCGCTTCAAGAAATGAACACGAAACTTTCCGGGAGCGATCCAAAAAAATCTGTGTCATACCATATGACAATACTTGTGAAAAACCAGGTTGGATTAAAAAACCTATACAAATTAATTTCGATGGCGCACTTAAATTATTTTTATAAAAAACCTAGAATTCCAAAAAGTCAACTGCTGAAATACCGCGAGGGCCTTCTCATTGGTAGCGCGTGTGAAGCAAGCGATCTCTTTCGCGCGATAACTGGAGGAAGGCCATTTAACGATTTGATAAAAATTGCTGAATTTTATGATTATCTTGAAATTCAGCCACTCGGGAACAACGCATTTATGTTGCGCGACGGTATCGCTAAAACTGAAGAACAACTCCAAGATTTTAATAGAACAATTGTAGAATTAGGAGAAAAATTAAATATCCCTGTTGTGGCTACGGGTGATGTGCATTTTTTGGATCCGCAAGATTCGGAGTATAGAAAAATTCTTATGGCCGGACAAGGTTACGAAGATGCCGATAATCAAGCTCCACTATATATGCGTACAACAGCTGAGATGCTGAAAGAGTTTGAATATCTAGGGGATGAAAAAAGTCGAGAGGTTGTTATTGAAAACACAAATAAAATCGCCGATATGATCGACGAAATTTCTCCTATTCCACCTGGTGTCTTTCCGCCTTTCATACCTGGAGCCGAAAAAGAACTTGTGGAGATCACCTGGCAGAGAGCGAAAAAAATATATGGCGATCCCTTGCCGGAAATCGTCAAAAAAAGGCTCGACAGGGAGTTGGAATCCATCACAAAGCACGGGTTTTCCGTACTTTATATGGTGGCTCAGAAACTTGTTGCAGATTCCGAAAAGCATGGTTATTTGGTGGGCTCGAGAGGTTCAGTTGGGTCATCATTTGTTGCAACAATGTCCGGTATATCCGAAGTCAATCCACTGTGCCCGCATTATCTTTGTCCTAAATGTCAATATAGTGACTTCATAACTGATGGAAGTTATGGCTCTGGATTTGATTTACCTGAAAAAAACTGTCCGAATTGCGGTACAAAACTTAGTCGAGATGGCCATGACATACCATTTGAAACATTTCTTGGCTTTGATGGCGATAAAACCCCGGACATCGATCTTAATTTTTCAGGAGAATATCAAAACGATGCTCATAGATATACCGAAACGCTTTTTGGTAAAGATAATGTTTTTAAAGCCGGGACAATCGGTACCATTGCCACCAAAACCGGAATAGGTTTTACTAAAAAATTTGCAGAAGAACGCGGCATAACTATCGGTAAAGCAGAAACGATGCGCCTTGCCACAGGATGTACAGGCGTAAAAAGAACTACCGGGCAGCATCCCGGCGGAATGGTCGTTGTACCGCAAGGCAAAGAAATTTACGACTTTTGCCCCGTTCAGCGCCCTGCAAACGATCAAAATTCCGATAATATAACTACACATTTTGATTTCCATGCAATACATGATACTATCTGCAAACTCGACGAACTCGGTCATGATGTTCCATCAATTTACAAATATTTGGAAGATTATACAGGAGTGAAAATTTCAGAAGTTTCGATGAGCGATCCGGAAGTAATGTCGCTGTTTACTTCAACAAAGGCGCTTGGAGTAACTCCGAGCGATATTGACTCGCAAACCGGAACATTTTCCATGCCGGAAGTAGGCACGTCTTTTGTCCGTCAAATGCTTGTGGAATGTGCGCCAAAAACATTCGCGGATTTGCTACAAATTTCAGGGCTATCTCACGGAACTGATGTATGGCACGGGAACGCCCATGAACTGATTAAAAAAGGAATTTGTACTATTTCTGAAGTTATTGGGACACGCGATAATATAATGGTTTACCTAATGCATAAAGGAATCGAACCAAAAACAGCATTTAAAATAATGGAAATTGTTAGAAAAGGCAAAGCCACAAAACTTCTTACCGAAGAGCACTTGGCTACTATGCGTTCTCATGGCGTCCCTGAATGGTACATCGATTCTTGCATGAAAATAAAATATATGTTTCCGAAAGCT
>CAZDOV010000038.1:0-6737 GCA_964507135.1 uncultured Eubacteriales bacterium
ATAGATACAATCAAAAAGAATTTCGGGGTGCTCATTGACCGCTACGCAGTGGTGGATTTCGAAGGATTTTCTCAGATCATAGATACTCTCGGCGGCATAGATATCAATTTAACAGCGGACGAATGTGCGTATATAAACAAATATTCAGGGGACAAGCACACTCTCCACGGTTCCGGCGTAAAGCATCTGACAGGGCTGCAGGCACTGCATTATTCGCGCGACCGCAACAGTATCGGCTCGGATTACGATCGAACCAGCAGACAACGAACTGTATTGAGAGCCGTCGTTGAAAAGCTCAAAACGGCGAATATTGCTCAAATAACAGAGCTTATTTCCACTTTAGGACCGCTCGTGACCACAAATTATAAGACTTCCGAAATCAGCCGCATTGCTGCGCATGCTCTCACATACTTGAACTATCCTGTTGAGGAATTCCGACTCCCGACTGACGACAACGTCCGCGATGAGACATATTCGCAAAAAATGGTACTCGTGATAAACGACCCCGCAAAAGCCAAAAATGACCTACACAAATTTATATATGAAACCGAGGCCCCATCCGAAACTTCGGAATCGGCCTCGACGAAAGCAAAAAAATCTTCATCAAGTTCTCTAAGCGCAAAAACAGCCAAGGCTTCGCAGTCAGAAACTACAAATGCAAAATCTACAAATTCAGAATCATCCACGACATCAAACAGCGCAAAAGCTACTGAGAATAAGAAAAAATCATCTGATTCAAAAACCTCGAGTACAGAAAAGAGCGCATCCCAAACATCCAAAAATTCAAAATCATCAAGTGCGGCTCAAACACCCAAGAGCACGAAAGCTGCTGAGAGCTCGTCATCCAGTTCAAAAACTACAAGCACCGAACCGGCAAACTCAAAAGAGCAGGCTGCCACGAAAACCTCCGGAACTTCTCAACAAAATTAATCATTGTATCAAAAACTTTGAACATCGGTGGTGCTCGATTTATTGCGAATTTATCTTCTTTAAACTGCTATTTTTTAATTACCGCTTATGGCCTCTGTCACCGCTTCACGAATTGTTTTAGCTCCAATAATTTCCATGCTATATTTTTTGATATTAGTTAGCACCGCAAAATTATAGTATGGGATTATACATTTTTTAAACCCTAAACGCTCAGCTTCAGATATGCGAAGTTCACAGTTTGAAATCGCTCTTATCTCACCAGCTAAACCGATTTCTCCAAAAGCAATAACGCTATCGCTTACAACAACATCTTTGAGTGCTGAAACCATTGCAACAGCAACCGAAAGATCCGCTGCGGGTTCATCGAGTTTAAGCCCCCCGACTACGTTAATATACACATCCATCGATGAAAAAAAGTACCCTGCGCGCTTTTCGAGAACTGCTAAAATAAGCGCCATTCGGTTATAGTCGAATCCTGTGGCCATTCTACGCGGGTTCCCAAAATTTGTGGATGTAACAAGGCTTTGAACCTCCGTGAGGATCGGCCTCGTACCCTCCATGACGCACGCGACACACGTTCCAGAAGCGTTTTGTGGCTTGCCGGTCAGGAGCATTTCTGAAGGGTTTTCAACTTCTGAAAGCCCTGAATTTTCCATTCGGAAAACACCGATTTCGTTGGTTGATCCGTGCCTATTTTTGACTGCACGCAAAATTCGGTACGAAGTTTGAGATTCCCCCTCAAAATAAAGCACCGTATCAACCATATGTTCAAGAACTTTCGGCCCCGCGATGGCACCGTCTTTATTAACATGGCCTATCAATATCACTGTTATATCCATAGATTTTGAAAGTTTCAAAAACGCGTTCGTGCATTCCTTAACTTGCGAAACACTTCCAGGGAACGAATTTGATTCCGGGTTGCTCATGGTTTGCACAGAATCTATGATAACGACATCCGGATGAGTGAATTCTATTTCAGCGACAACCTTATTGAGATTAGTTTCAGTCATGAGATATAAATTTTCGTTTTTGATTTTAAGCCTTGTGGCCCGCATTTTTATCTGCCGCTTAGATTCTTCTCCGGAAACGTATAAAATTTTCAGGTTTTTGTCAAGATAATTACATATTTGCAAAAGCAGCGTTGATTTTCCTATTCCCGGCGTTCCACCCATAAGCGAAATCGATCCTCTGACGATCCCTCCGCCAAACACACGGTCGAGCTCTCGAAATCCTGTGTGCAATCGCAATTCTTCACTAATGCTCACGTCACTAATAGAAATTTGAGATATATCTGCCTGAGAAAATCTTTCGCTTGGAACGGATTTTTTAAGCGCGCGATCCCGTATTTCTTCCACCATGGTATTCCCTTGACCGCACGAAGGACATATGCCATTCCATTTTGTGGATTCGTACCCACATTCCGAACAAACAAAAACGTTCACCACTTTTTTCATTTTGAGCCTTGCCTCCTGAATTTTTTGCTTTCTTGATGTTTTGATTTACAATTTTTTAATGAGCTATCCATAATTTTACTATAAATTCAAACGTTATTGTTGAAGTAATTAATTATCCCACAATATATACTAAACGCCATCTCTGATTGATAATTTTTGTCAGCAAGCTTTTTGGATTCATCAGGATTAGATATAAACCCGCATTCAACCACTATTGCTGGAATTTGTGCATTGTTTAGGAGATAAATCTTCTTATTTGCTTCTTTGGTTTCTCGCGTGTTTTCCGGTTGTAAAAGTCCCACAACCGATTCTCGCACTGAATTTGCAAGATCTAAACTTTTTGCATCATTTTTGGAGTAAAATATCTGTGTGCCATAATATTTTGAATCCGGAAATTTGTTTTGATGCACACTAACAAAAATTGTATTTTCTCCTTCATTTTCTGCAATAATATCTCTGCGGTTATGAAGATCAGAACGCTTCTTTTCCCTAAGAGTTTCGGCATCATCATCATAAATGGCGGTATCTTTATCACGAGTCATCACAACTTCGTAACCTGTTGCTTCCAAATAGTCCCGAAGCTTCAAAGCTATCGATAAATTCACATCTTTTTCAACAATACCTCCATCTCCAACTGCACCACCGTCTTCGCCGCCGTGACCGGGATCAAGCACTATTTTTCTCGAACTCGAAACAGTACTTTCTTTTGAACCGGCAATTTGCTCACTTATTTTAGCATACGCGGCGAACACAAGCGACGAAAACATTAGTATTCCGCATATGCAGATCACATAAAACGACCAACTGCTTTTTTCACTTTTTATAATTTTCAAAAAGCTCACTCCTTGTAAAAATGTTTATAAATACGATTTGATAAAATAAAAAATAGTCGTATAATTAGATAAATAAGCTTAAAAAAGCGAGGTAAAATCATGCGAAACTATAACGCTAACAATTCAGGGCATTTAGACAAAAAACTTTCAAATAATTTTGGGCTCCCAGATTATACGCAAGGCGAAGAAATGTTTAACGCCGTAACTCACGGCCTCGGGGTGATATTTTCGGTAGTCGCATGGCTCTTTTTACTCGTTAATTATCCAAGAAACATTAAAAATGTATTTGCATTTTCAATTTATGGCGCTACGCTTTTGATTCTCTATACAATTTCCACTTTGTATCACTCATTCAGAGTTTCAAAAATTAAAAGTAATTTCAGAAAACTAGATCACTGTTCTATATTTCTGCTTATCGCCGGAACCTATACCCCCATTTGCATGTTACTCACCAAAGGAACCGCAAGCAGAATTGTTTTAATATCTGTTTGGGTAGCGGCAGCAATTGGCATTGCTTTAAATTTAGTGGACGTGAATAAATTTTCAAAAGTTTCGCTTGCATGTTATATTTTTATGGGGTGGAGTATAATATTTATGACTAAACCTGCTCTAATGTATATGTCTTTTCGGCAGCTTAGACTACTTTTAATCGGTGGTATGTTCTACACTGTTGGAGCTGTTATATACGTTCTCGGGAAAAAAGTGAAGTATATGCATTCAATTTGGCATTTGTTTGTGCTTGCAGGAAGCGTTTATCATTTTATGGTTCTTGTCTGAGTTTTAAGTTTTGGAATCGTTCACTTGAATATTTTACCAAGCGGCCCGAAAAGGCCCGGACTTCTTTTGCGGTTCCAGTTGTGGTTATAATCAACAAGCACGGTATCGTTCCCCACTACTTTTATATTTTCCCATTTGATAACAATGTCGTCTTCTCTGCCGAAAAGTCCGAAGCATTTTGGGCGTCCGTACACAACGACAGCGACGATTTTTGCGCACGCCATATCAACTTCTACATCGTTTACGCAGCCTATTCTGCATCCATCTTTTATACTAATAACTTCCTTGTTTTTCATATCCACTATTCTGCAAATCAGCGCAGTCCCCTTCTTCCGTTTAAATTTAAATTTCAACTTAAGTTTCAACAACGACTCTTTTTAAGTAAATCTCGAAAAGGAGGTTAAATATGGATCATTCTAGCTCAAAAATCAAAAGATATAATCCCGACAATAATTTTGGACTTTCTGCCAAACAAGTGAAAGAAAGAATTGCCTCAGGGCTTGTTAACGTTGATAAAAATACATCCTCAAAAAGCACTTCAGATATAATCAAAAGTAATCTTTTCACGCTTTTCAACTTCATCAATTTGGTTTTAGCTATTGCGATACTTTACACTCGTTCTTACCGAAATCTTATGTTTATGGGCGTTGTAATATGCAATGCGTGCATTGGAGTTTGGCAGGAATTGCGCACTAAAAGAACAATCGACAAGCTAAATCTGATAGCATCAAACAGAGCTTCTGTTATTCGCGGTGGAGAAAAAAATGATATAAAAGTGGAAAAAATAGTTTTGGATGATATATTGCTTTTTGAAGGCGGAAAACAGGTAGTTGCTGACTGTGTAATACTTAAAGGTGAGTGCGAGGTTAATGAATCTCTTCTCACCGGAGAACCAGATTTAATCACAAAAAAAGTTGGCGACACTCTCCTTTCAGGGAGCTATATCGTTAATGGCAAATGCACTGCACGTGTTGAACACGTAGGCAAAAACAATTTTTCATCCCAGCTTTTAAAAGATTCAAAACTTATCAAAAAAACCGATTCTGAAATAATGTCGTCGCTTAACAGAATAATTAAAATAATTTCAATAGCTATAATCCCCATAGGAGGACTGCTGTTTTATCGTCAGTTCACCTCATCAGGGTTTGACTGTTCATCCGCGATAGTTTCAACTTCAGCAGCACTCACGGGCATGATCCCCGAGGGACTGGTACTTCTCACAAGTTCAGTTTTGGCAGTCGGAATAATGAGGCTTTCAAAATATAGAGTTCTAGTGCAAGACCTTTACTGTCTGGAAACTATTGCTAGAGTCGACACTATTTGCCTCGATAAAACCGGAACTTTGACAGAAGGGACTTTTGAAATAGAAAAGGTAATCCCTCAAAATAACTTTAATCTCCAAGATGCTGACAAAGCGCTAAAATTTCTTTCGTCAAACCTTTCTGATAACAACGAAACATTTAAGGCTATTCAGCGGACTTTTTTGCCAGATGAAAATTACGCTTTCGCCGATAAAATTTATCCTTTTTCATCTGAAAAAAAGTGGTCTGGTGCGCATTTCCCGCAGTATGGATCGTATATCATGGGGGCAGCTGAATTTATTTTTGGTGAAAGCCAATTTGCAGATATGAAGCAAATTAAGCTGTATTCCAAAGAATACAGAGTTATCGCAATAGCGCACTCTAATTTTGATTTTGAAGACGGTAAAATACCAAAAGGCGTTCAACTTGTGGCATTTGTACTGATAAAAGATAAAATACGGCGAAACGCTGAAAAAACGTTGAACTTTTTTAGCAAACAAGGCGTTGAACTTAAAATTATATCAGGTGATGACCCCGTTACAGTTTCGCAAATCGCTAAAAGAGTGAATCTAAAAAACGCCGATTCATACATTGACGCTACAACTTTAAAATCGTATTCCGAAATCGAACAAGCAGTATCACAATATGCAGTTTTTGGAAGAGTAACGCCGTCACAAAAACAAGAAATCGTTAAAGCTTTGAAAAACTGCGGCCGCACTGTGGCAATGGTTGGCGACGGAGTAAATGACGTTCTGGCAATGAAAGAAGCGGATTGTAGCGTCGCCATGGCAAGCGGAAGCGATATTGCAAGAAATATTTCGCACCTGGTTTTGCTAAATGCTGACTTTGCCTCAATGCCACAAGCTGTTGCTGAAGGAAGAAAAGCAATAAACAATCTGCAACGCTCGTCATCACTATTTTTGGTCAAAACAATTTATTCTTTCTTGCTCGCAATTTTATTTTTCATAGTCCCTGCTCCATACCCGTTCATCCCCATTCAAATGACTTTAATAAGCGCAGTAACAATTGGAATACCTTCATTCATTTTAGGGCTTGAACCAAACAGAGAAAAAATTCATGGGAATTTACTCACGAACATACTTTCAAAATCTTTGCCTGCAGCGCTATCAATAGTGGTAATGCTAATGGCGTGCGTAGGAATATATGAACTATTCAAAATACCTCAGGAAAGATACTACATTTTAACGGTAGTTCTCACAGGATTTTTAGGATTTTCGCTTCTTTATAAAATTTCCATTCCGTTTAATAAAATTCGCAAAACTCTTCTCTGGTTGATGATAACCGTTTTTGCTATAGGAGTAATAAAATTCCACGATTTCTTTATGGTAGAGCGCATTAATTGGGTTACAGCCTTAATTTTGCCAGTAATGATGTTGCTTTCAGCAATAGTTTACGAGTATATTTCTCAGGTGAATTGGGAC
>CAZDOV010000039.1:0-6615 GCA_964507135.1 uncultured Eubacteriales bacterium
AATCGAACCCACGCTATCAGCTTGGAAGGCTGAAGTTCTACCATTGAACTACACCTGCGCCCCCGTTGACATGAATTATTGTAACATAGGCAAGTTTTATTTGTCAACAGTAAATTTGAAAAATTTTTTTAGGGCCGTAGGATCACATATGTGGCTACAATAATTTTTTATAAACGCCAATCCCTTCCTTATAAAAACTTTGAACAGTTCGTAAAAACGAAAAATTATTCGCAGAAACATATTTTGAGAAAATTTTATATATATTGCTAAGCGTTTTTTAAAAAATATGCTTTATTCACAAATAATTTTAAAAATTGCAAGCCCCCACACAGTCCACAAATCTTACTACTTTCTATGTTTAAGATAAGCGTTTTCTATCCAAGCAACAGAAAAGTAAATCAAAATTGCAATTATTAAAAGAGCAAATATCCCCGCCATAACTAAATCCATTTTAAAAACTTGCCCACCGTAAACTATCAAATACCCTATTCCTTTTGAAGCTACTAAAAATTCTCCTGTTATTACTCCGATGAGAGACATCCCAACATTTATTTTGAGAGTTGAAATTATCACATAAATATTTGCAGGAAAAACAAGCTTAGTAAGAATTTGTAGTCTATTGGCGCCAAAAGATTTCATTAGCAATATTTTATTTTTATCCACGCTTCTGAATCCAGCCAAGATATTTATTGTTGAAATTATTACCGAAACAAGCAACGCCATAACGATTATTGCTTTTATGCCTGCTCCCATCCATATGATAACAATCGGCCCAAGCGCCACTTTCGGGAGGGCATTGAGAACTACAAGGTACGGTTCTGAAACCTTAAAAGCAAAATCTGACCACCAAATTATTATTGCAAATAGAATTCCAAGGACCGTACCGATAACAAAACCCAAAACTGTTTCTAAAACAGTTGCAAATACGTTATCCCAAAGTTGACCGTTTCGATGAAGGTCCACCAATGTACTCCAAATCCTTGAAGGAGAACTCACCAAAAAACTATCAATCATACCAACTTTTGATGCCAATTCCCACGCAATTATCAATACAATTAATATACCTATTTGAAAAGCCTTTATTTTTAAATTCTTAATCCTCGTCAACTTCAAAAATTCATTATGTTCCTTTGAAAAATATTTTTTATCCATTAAGTTCACTCCAGACGGTATCAAAATATTCGCCAAAAAGCGGAGATTTTCGTTTTTCCGATATAGGAATACTTAAAAAATTTTCGTCAATATTTATTGTGCGTTTGACGTGGCTCGGCCTTTTTGAAAAGATAATTATTCTATCAGAAAGATTTATAGCTTCAGAAATATCATGGCTTATTAATATTGCAGTTTTATTTTCGTCACGTATAATTTTATGTACTTCGCCTGAAATCATTAGCCGAGTTTGGTAATCAAGAGCGGAAAAAGGTTCGTCTAACAATAAAATTTCCGGGTCTGTGGCGAGAGTGCGTATCAAAGCCGCTTTTTGCCTCATCCCGCCGGAAAGTTCATTTGGATAGTGATTCGCAAAATCCCAAAGTCCATATTTTTTCATTAGATTCACAGCGTGACTTTTTGTTTTTTCGTTAAGATCATGTTTTGTTTCTAATCCTAAAAAAATATTTTCGAGAATTGTTCGCCAAGGGAAAAGTTCATCTCGCTGGAACATATATCCGATGAGTTCGCTAATATCCCGGCTTTTTGAACCCGGCATGAGCACTTCTCCTCCGGATTTTTCTGTAAGGCCAGCTATTATCGAAAGCATTGTGCTTTTGCCACAGCCGCTTGGACCAACAATTGTCAGAAATTCATTCTTGTACACATCGAATGCCATTTTTGATAAAGCTTTTGTCTCACCAGACATCGTATGATAATTCAAGCTTATATTTTTTACTTCTATAACTTTTGATTTTTTCACCGTTCTTTTTCTCTCCTTTTTTAAATTTTGATCATTTTTGTTTATTTTCATTAATTGATATTGTTTAATGCGTTTTCGGCGTAAAAATTATTAGCGATTTGTTCATACTTGATTTCTGAGTTTAGTTCCCCACACTCTTTCATTATTTCTTCAAGCGTTTGCATTTCGCTTTCGCTTATTATTGGATTTTCCGTCCAAACTCCGATTTCTTTATATTTTTCGATGCATCCACAAAGCAGTTCTTCGTCAAAATCAATGAAATGTTTTATTATAGACTTCGCTATTTCGTGCGAATCATGGGCCTGAATCCACTTTTGAGATTTATAAATTGCATTCGTAAACTTCTGAATAATTTCTGAATTATCTTTGATATATTCTTGAGTAGCACAATAGCAGGTATACGGAACCGGGTCACATTCCAACCCCAAAGGAAGCAAGCTGTAAAAATGCTTTTCTGCCACTAATCTTGAAGCGATAGGCTCAAACAACGCAACGTAATTCCCTATATCGCGGCTAAACGCCACGCTCATGAGATTAAACTGAATATTATTCAAAAGCTTTACATCTTTTTCAGGAATTAAATCACGCTTTTTAAGTATGTGTTCAAATACCATTTCAGGCACGCCTCCCTTTCGCCCGGCAATAACTTCTTTACCGCGCAAATTATCCCAATTAAAGTCAGGCGTTCTGCCTATCAAAAAGCTCCCGTCACGCTGCGTGAGCTGTGCAAATGCTACTGGATGATTAGCGCGCCCTTGCTCGATTACGCTGATAACAGACGAAGTGCCTAACAACCCTATATCCGCTTGATTTGCAAGAAGAGCCGTCATCGTTTTTTCAGAACCTTCTCCCGTAGTAAGTTCGATTTCGAGACCTTCTTCTTCAAAAAAGCCTTCTGCAAGTGCGATATATTGCGGGCAATAAAAAATAGACCGCGTCACTTCATTTAGGCGTACTTTTTGAAGCCGAGTTTTTTGTTCCAAAATCCCACATGATGTCAAAAAAATAGCCATTAGTCCACAAAAAGCAAAAGGGAGTAATATTATTAAAAATTTTTTTATTTTATCCAAGACTGTTCACCTTCTTTAGTTTTTACTGTTAATATTTTATTTCTACCACTCTGAATTTGTTCTATTTCAAAAAAACATCACCCAGCTCAGCCAGGTGAATATTAAAAATATAATGAATTTTATTTATTTTCAGTCAAAATTTCAGATTGCAGCATATCCTTGAGGATTTGTAAGGACTCTGCTTTGATTTTTTCGAGCGAACATTTTTCTTTCAGACCTTCGTTGATAAATCCCCAGACCCCATAGCATAAAAAAGCGGCGATTTTTTTAATTCCATACTTCGGCCTCATAACTGAACTGCGCTTTTGAGTATGGATTTCGAGATATTCTAGAATATATTTATAAAAACAAAAATTCAAATATGGATTTTCGTGAATACCCGTATGTGAAAAAAAATTAAAATTTCGGTAATAAATATTGAGTATACACTCCAAAAAATTGCAATAACTTACAGCCGGATCGCGATTTATATTGTTTTTGAGCTGTAATTTCATATATTCTTTTTGTGCAACAGTGAGCATATCTTTTGAAACATCGTCCATCAAGTCATATTTATCGTGATAATGATTATAAAAAGTAATTCTGCTGGTACTTGATTTCTCGCAAATTTCCTTGACGGTTATTTTTTCAAACGGAATTTTTTCAAGCATAGAAATCAAGGTTTCCTTCAAAATTTTTTTTGTTTTGAGTATTCTTTTGTCTAGCTGCATTTTTATTTATACACTTCCGAATATTTGTATAGTTAATATAACATATGGGATATTATGTAATTTTATCATTTTGGATTAAGAAATACAATTTTAATTATCTTATTTTTTTCGATTATATCTTACTTGGAGACGATTTTTATGAATAACTATGTTCTCAGTACGTGTTCAACTTGCGATTTACCGAAAGAATACCTAGAAAAACGAAATATTAAATTCGTTTGTTTTCATTTTTCGATTGATGGCAAAAATTATAACGACGACTTGGGTCAAACCATGCCTTACGATAAATTTTACGACGCAATCGTTAAAAGCTCGGACTCGAAAACCTCACAAGTCAATGTAAAAGAATTTTTGGATTACTTTACCCCTATTTTGGAAGAAGGTAAAGATATATTACATATTTCACTGTCTACGGGGATTTCTGGAGTTTATAATTCCGCAAAAATCGCTGCAGCTGAACTTTCAGAAAAATTCCCGGACCGAAAAATCCTCGTTGTAGATTCGCTTGCTGCTTCGTCAGGGCTAGGCCTGATTATGGCCACGCTCGCAGATATGCGCGATGAAGGGAAAACCATCGACGAGCTATATGACTGGATTGAACTGAACAAACGCAAAATGCACCACTGGTTTTTCGCGTCAGATTTGAGTTTTTATATCCGCGGTGGGAGAATATCGAAAGCGGCCGGCTTTTTCGGTACCGTGCTTAAAATCTGCCCTGTTTTACATGTTGATAGCCACGGTAAACTTGCGCCGGTCACAAAAGTTCGCACAAAAAAGAAGGCCATCCTCGAGATGCTAAGCCGTATGATTCAGAACGTCAAAGACGGCTTGAATTATTCAGGGAAATGTTTTATTTCGCATTCGAACTGTTTTGACGATGCGCGCCAACTTGCCGACCTCATTGAAGAAAAGTTCAAAAGTCTTGCTGCACCGGTATTAATAAATTACGTCGGTACAACAATTGGCTGCCACACCGGCCCCGGCACTGTTGCGCTCTTCTTTTGGGGATAACTTTTTCATTTATTAAAATCATCTCCAAATTATGGCGCCCAATGAATCCACAACACGTTGTATAGTTTCATTCGCTGTGTCAAGTTTGCCAAGACAATCAGAACTTATGTCTCTAATTTCGTCATCATTGATTGTATCACCAGTACGTTTTGAATGTGATTCAAATGAACTATAAAGATCTCTAATTGGCACAGCGTCTTTTATGTCGTCCACGCTTTTGCGTTTAACGTTTAACCTGCCGATCATTTTACTTTCATCAAGAAGCTCTCCCACTGTGTGTAAATCTTCTTTTCTTATGCCGGCTTCTTTACAAATATATTTTTCTATATCCTTTCCTTTTATACCGCAAAAATCCATTTTATGTCTAGTTTTTTCATCTATATCTTCGCTTTGTACCAAACCAATATATGTTTTTAGAATAGAATCGAAAACTGCTGTCATAAGACTTATTAAAAAACCCGATTCACCGTCAATATCCCCTTTGTCTATTTTTTTATATTTTATTTTTCCAAATTTTTCAAGGATATGTTCAAAGAATTTGCTAGAATCCATTTCTTCGCCATACACATCACTCTTATGTTTTTGATAATACTTACTATTTCCAATAGCGCGCTCCAGCTTGCCTCTTTTGCCGTTAACTTTTGCCCAGGTTAACATTTCACCTAAAGTGCAATTTTTCAGTATATTATCATAATGTTCTTTATATAAGCCTCTGTCGGCAGTCACCTTTTTAACAAGAGGTTTTAATTTGTCGAGGATTAGTTTAACGTCACCACTTTTCACAGAAATGTTGGCAAGCAACTGAGTCTCAATTTTTATATAACCTTTAACGCAGTGTGACCACTGCTTTTTCACTTCTTGGAGATTTGTTATGCAAGCATCTATTGTTTTGGCAACATTATTTCCATCTGGCATGAAAAGCCACCCCTTTGTGTGAATTTTCTGAATTTATGTTTATTATAGCTAATAAAAATTAGAGCGTCAAGGGTTTTTCTTGAAAATATATAAATTTAGAAAAATCAGACGCAATCATATAAAAGCTTTACCTCGGCTTAAAATTCACGCTGACTCTACTGTTATTTTGCATCAAAACAGCCCCACTGCATAAACAGCGGAGCTGAAAAAAGTGGAGCTACAAAATTTCCTCTTTTTTAATAAGTACCCTCGTACAGTGGTGTTCCCTCAGAAACACTTGAAAAAGTTTCGAGCGACGATGCTTCAGACGGCATTGGTTCAGGGGTAGAAATGCATTTCCAACATCCGACCGTTAGGAGCATACTAGAGCTATTGCCAGAGCATAATGGAAACGAGGGAGTATCTGAATACTTACTGAGCTCAAAAACACTTTGCATGTCGTTCATGCGCGCTATACTTTCAAAACCACTTTTGGATTCTTTGCACTTCGAGGCGTTGAACACGGTGCACGTAGAGTGCGCTACGTGTCCTGTCATATTTACGAGTTGCATAACAAATACGTCACCTGCGCTACAATTGTCCCTTAGATGTTGTAAACAGCGCTGCAGCTTAGCACCTAAATTACCACGCTGCCCGGATATACAACTGGGGTTTTCAGTGCTTGCTATACAATACTCATACACCGCGCCGTTCGAAAGCGTCACTCGCTTTTGGTCAATCGCCAGATAATTCAAAAAGTCAGAATCAGAACTCAAGCTCAGTTGTGCAAAAATTTTATCCTTTGTGATATCTTCGTGGATATTGCTATACTGCATTTTATACGTTTCGTTTAAGGCAAGTATGATGCTATCTACCGCTTGACTATCTTGCTCAGCGTCGACACGAGGAGGTGCAGAAATTGAACTAGTGTCGCTGCTATTGGAGAAGTGATTTGTTTCGTTCGAATTTTTTGAGGGCGCACTGTTGTTATCTTTTTCTGCCACTGCGGGCGTAGATT
>CAZDOV010000040.1:0-828 GCA_964507135.1 uncultured Eubacteriales bacterium
AAATGGGAAGCACTGATCCGGTTGAAGTTTCTCGGAAAGCGGTGGCGTATGCAAAAGATCATGGAAATGACGTTGTTGTTTTGGATACGGCCGGTAGGCTTCACGTTGATGAAGTGCTAATGAATGAACTTAAAAATTTGAAATCAGAGCTAAATCCTCGAGAAATTTTGCTTGTAGTTGATGCTATGACAGGGCAAGACGCCGTAAATGTCGCACAGTCGTTTAATGACCTCTTGGATATCACAGGTGTTATTTTGACAAAGCTTGATGGCGATACTCGTGGAGGAGCGGTGCTTTCTATTAAATCTGTTATTGGTAAACCAATAAAGTTTGTTGGCACCGGAGAAAAAATGGGGAATTTAGAGGAATTCCACCCTGACCGTATGGCGTCTAGGATTCTTGGCATGGGTGACGTCTTGAGCTTAATTGAAGATGCTACTTCAAATTTTGACAAAAATGAAGCCGAAAGAATGGCGCAAAAGCTTCAGAAGAACTCTTTTGACCTTGAAGATTTACGAAACCAGATGATGCAAATCAAAAAATTAGGGCCGCTTAAGTCGATTATTTCAAAATTGCCAGGTATGGATCGACAACTAAAGAATGTCGACATAGATGACAGGATTATTGATAGAACCTGCGCAATGGTGCTTTCTATGACGCTTGAAGAACGTCAAAATCCGAAAATAATAGATTCATCAAGAAAGCGCAGAATTGCTAAAGGAAGCGGAATGAAAGTCGAAGATTTAAATAAACTCCTCAAACAGTTCGAGGAGATGCGCAAGATGATGAAACGATTTGGCAGCAAATTTGGAAGAGGCGGAGGAAGGT
>CAZDOV010000040.1:838-6528 GCA_964507135.1 uncultured Eubacteriales bacterium
ATTCCCCAAATTTTTCTAAGAAGCGCTAGCTTGATTCATTTTTAAATTAGTTTATATGTTTTTTGAATATATAAAGTGAATAATTTTAATTATACGGAGGAGATAACAATGGTAAAAATTAGACTCAGAAGAGTAGGAGCAAAGAAAAAACCTTTTTACAGGATAGTAGTAGCGGATTCGCGCGCACCAAGGGATGGCAAATGTATTGAAGAAATCGGTACTTACAATCCGATGACCGAAGTGCCAGAAATTAAAATTGATATGGAAAAATCAGAAAAATGGCTCAAAAGCGGTGCACAACCAACTGATAGGGTTAGGAGCATACTCAAGGCAGCTGCCGCAATGCAAAGCACAGCTGTTAACAAACCGTAAGCTTAGCTGCAATTGTGACAACGATTGTTTTGTGGAGGTATAGTTTTGGAAGGTTCAATTGAAAGTTTGCTGGAGTTTATTGTACATAAACTCGTAGGAGACGTTAGTAAAGTTAAAATTGAAAGAGAACTGTCACCAGATGGCGAAATTACTGTTTATCAAGTGACTGTTTCTGAGAGCGATATGGGCCGTGTGATTGGAAAACGTGGTCGCATAGCCAAATCAATTAGAAGCATAGTTAAAGCGGCAGCGATAAAGAATAATATTAGAGCTGAAGTGAAAATAGGGTAACGCTTTTATTTTTGAAATCACGTCCGGACAGGCTCAGAAGAGGTTTATCCGGGCGTTTGTCTATCCAAGAAACAAAACTTAACGAATCTGGAGGGCTAAGAGCTTTGGCGGATAATAAATTTCTCGAAATAGGTAAAATAGTGGGTGTACACGGTATAAAAGGTGAAGTTAAAGTGCAATCGTTATGTGACAGCCTGGATATTTTTTGTTGTATAAAAAATATGTATTTGAATGTTAAGTCTCCCCCACTTGTTACCGAATGTATGAGAATTCACAAGAATCACGTTTTAGTGAAATTTTGCGGTATAGATTTTCGCGATCAAGCAGAAAATTTGCGCGGCAATTATCTTTACGCTCAAAAGTGTGATATCCCTATCGAGGAGGGACATTATTTCATAGAAGATCTTAAAAATAGCGAAGTGTTTGATTTTAAATCTGGTAAAAGATATGGCATTTTGAAAGATGTTTGGAATGCTGGCGCTAACGATATTTATACTGTAGTTAATAATTCAGGAGAAGAATACTATATTCCAATTATCGAAGGCACAATTAAAGACATAGATTTAGAAAAAAATAAAATTTTAATTACTCCAATAAAGGGAATATTTGACTGAAATAGTTCTGGTTAAAAGTAGGTGTGCTTAGTGAGAATCGACATAATGACTTTGTTCCCGGAAATGTGTGAGCCATTCCTAAACATGAGTATAATTGGAAGAGCGCAAAAAAACGGTTTTATAACTGTGAAGTGTCATCAAATTCGCGATTTTGCATATGATAAACATAAGAGAGTTGATGATACTCCATATGGCGGCGGAAAAGGTATGGTTATGATGGCTCAGCCGATATATGATTGTTTTGAAAGCGTTTGTAATGAGTGCGGTAAAAGGCCATCGCTTGTGTATATGTCGCCGAAGGGTATGGTCTTGAATCAAGGGGTAATCAAAAATTTAGCTTTTAACCTCGAAAACATCGCCATTTTATGTGGGCATTATGAAGGTGTTGACGAAAGGGTTATTGAGGAAATAGTGGATATGCAAATATCTGTTGGAGATTACGTTCTCACCGGTGGTGAGCTTCCGGCGTTAATTCTTGCGGATGCTGTTTGTCGCCTCATCCCTGGCGTACTTTCTGAAAGCATATGCTTTGAAGATGAAAGCCATTATAACCACCTTCTTGAATATCCCCAGTACACAAAACCGGCAATTTGGCACGGGAAACGAGTCCCGGATGTGCTTTTATCGGGGCATCATGAAAATATAAGAAAATGGAAAAATGAAAAATCTTTGGCAATGACTAACAAATATAGGCCTGACTTGCTTAAAAGCAATAATTAAGATGTTATAAATCCACAAAAACGAAAAATATAATTGGCTTTTTGAACAATTGATAAAGCTGAAACAAAAGTTAAATAGGCGATAAAGTCAAAAATTAGTTTTTTTTATTGACTACATTCGCGTTCATGCTATAATCATGGCAGCATTAAAAGTTTTTTGTGGGTAGGTGTTTTTTCAGTATCCCCAACTAAATATTTACGAATAGGAGAGGTCGCTTATGAACACAGAAAAACCGACGCTTGGTTCGGGCCAAACGGCATCTGAAGTTGAAACAGTGGCTGTAAAAGAGGTGAAACTTCAGAATCAGGTTGGCCTTTATGCTCGTCCGGCTACGTATTTCATCCAAAAAGCGAATGAATTTAAGTCATCAATTTGGGTTGAAAAGGATGAGAGGAGAGTTAATGCAAAAAGCCTTCTTGGTATTCTCTCACTTGGAATAACCGGCGGTACAACGATCAAAATAATTGCCGACGGCTCTGATCAACAGGAAGCTGTTGATAGCTTGGAGGAGCTAGTGGGTTCTGGATTTTCCCGTACGGACGATTCGCGCGTATTTAATCCTTCTGACATAAATGTTATGGATTCCGATATGCAGTCTTCTAGTTAAGATACGGTTTTTGCAGCTGAGATTAAAAGTTAATTAAAATCAGCACAAAAATGATCCTTTTAGAGATAAAGGGTCATTTTTGCTATATACTGAAGGCCGTGCAGTGGTCGTGTGATTTAGAAAGATTAATCGACGAAGAAGTAAACTGGCCTACGGAAAAGGTCTTCTATGATAAAACACAAAAATCATAGAAGACCTGAATTTACAGAGAAATTGTCACACTATTTTCTTATTCAGGGCATTTCAAATCGTAGCACTCGACGTTCAAACCTTTATCCGCATACTTCATTGCCTCAGCAAGGAAACAATTGTAATTAGCAATATCACCCTCCATGCTCTGATGGATATAGTTCGGTAACACGACATTCTTGAGCATCTCAGCCCACCTTGTGTTTTGATCAGGCCCTTCATTCATGAGAACATCGAAAAACGTTGCGGCTACTACTTGCGGATCGTTTCTAAAAGCTCCGCAACCAAGTGCACCAGCAATCAAGTTTTCATTGTCTTGAGTACAAGCAGTACTGATAATTTGACGCCATAGCTTTTTGAAACATTCACGATAGTCAGGGGCTGTCGTATCCACGGGGCTGTCGTTTCTAAGGTCCGGTGCTGCAGCCGCAATGATATTGAAAGTCGGGCCATTATTTATGAACCCACCAATTCTGCTTGCGCCGTAGTCATTTTTGATTTGTTGCACACGCGGCACATATATGCAGTCCCGGAACGTACCGATACTTTTCCAATAGTTTAAGTCTTTTACCCCGATATATTTTTTACTTTTCGTTTTATGTGAGCCATAAAATTGTTTTTTTAATGATTCGTTACATAACAATGGGTATAAATTAGTAATTCTGCAAATGCTCTCTTCTTGCGCAGCACAACCAATAAATGGTCCGCCACCAGGGTCAAAAAAGTTCGCGTAATCAAGTACAGCTGACTTTGACATATCAAACTCTTTTTCCTTCATTTGAGACATACATATCATGCTCTGCAAGCTTCGCCCGTTGGTTATCAATATGTTTGCACATTTTTTGGGGTCAAGCGGTGTAACTACCCTAACGGATTTGACATCTTTATTTATTACAACTGGCGGATGCTGACCCGCTGGCGACTCCCACACATCTTCATCAGTGTACCTAATATTCCTTATTTTTTTAACGGAGAATCCCAATTTGTTTTGGCAATAGTCGAGCGTGTCAAGAAAAGCTGCGATCCGAAATTTCTTGCCATGGTTTTGGGGCGTGATGATGTATCCACTCTCTTTATTCCCAAACCAGTCTTTAGCGGGGTCTTCTTCGGATTCAGGCAAAAAACCATTGTGACTTTTTCCTTTAGGTTTATAAACACGGATTTTAGCTATACTTGCGGGCAAATGTTTTGTTTGGTCTTGGGCGGGGTTGAGTGGTGATGCGTCGCCGTTCATTCGGCTCATAAGCGAGTAAGTCAAAAATGCACTTAGCCCCGCAATCGATAAATATTTTGCAATGTTTTGGGCAGCTTGGGACTTAATTATGCTTTCGTTCCCACTGCGTTTTTTGTTTTTTAGGTGGCGTGAAGCAACTTTCCCGGGTACAATCTGGGAATTGGTAGGCCCTTCTTTATCAGTAGCAGAAAGTCGCGTCGCGCCGCATAAGCTCAGCGCCGCTAATGCCGAAGCAGTGCCGCGCCGAAAAGTCCCCGTCCCTCCGGATACCGCGTCTAAGTCTTTGGACGAAAGTTCACTTAGGAGCACATCTCCGGAATTTCCGGAGTGTACCCCTATGACCGACAGCACTTCTTCAAGAACTGAAGCGCTGAATTCTTCGTAATCAACACCGTTTTCTTCGCAGCATTTTTTGATTCTCTCATTCGTGAGAGCCGTTGCGCCTTCACTTTTTATTATACTCTCAAAAACGCCAAACATTTTTTGCATTAAATTGTCTTTCATAGCAAGCACACTCCTTTAACCTAAATTATAACATAAATTATCATAGCCGTCAACAGCGTATTTATGCTAATTCACCGGACAAAATTAAACTTTGCTCTTTTTCTTGCGAAGGCTTACAAAAGCCACTCCGCATGCGCAAAGGCCGTATGCATACGCAAACATTTCGCCGGAGATGAAATCGCCGGTATCAACGGCGTAGCCATATGCAGTTGGCGTCAAAGAAACCACTTCAGATGTGCTCTCTTCAGCAAGCTTTGAAAGCGCGGAGGTTTCGCTGGCTCCACAGGTTGCACATTTTCTGGTTTTTTCGCCTTCACTGGTTGTGGTTGGAGCTTCCGTTGTTGTCCATTCGCCATAGCTGTGACCTGTAGCTGGGATTATCAAATCGTTGTCGCTAACCTCTTTATAAGTTTCTTTGGCATCTTCGTCTATAGCGATTATGAACTTTTTCCCACATACTTTACATTCATAATGTGCTGCAGTTCCTGCGTCGTCACATGTTGCAGGTACTTTTTTAATTAATTCGCCGTACTCATGAGGTCCATAATCGATTTCTACGTTATCGATTTCGTCGCAAGCATAGAGGGTCCCACCACATGCACAGTAATGCACTGACGGATCTGTTCCCATTTCTGAGTCTACTTTTTCTAATTTTACAAACGTTTTCTCACATTTGTCGCAAACAAAATGTGCTATATTCCCTTTTTCTGCACATGTTGCTTCTTTCGCATCTACAGAATTCATTGTGTAAGATAGCGGATCGCCCGTCTCCAGAACTGATTCATCCTTTATTATGTAATAAGTTGTTGTAGTTTCGAATCCACCAGCGTCCGTACCTTTCACTACATATGTAGTAAAGTCTTCGGGGTTTTCCTCGAGGTCTTCCAGTGTACCTTTGCTTGCAAAAGATTGTTTACAAGATGAGCATTCTTTGTGAGCTACGATGGCAGGGGTGGTACAAGTTGCTGGCACCTCTGCAACATCCTCTAACGTGTGAAGCACTGTCGGGGTAATACCAAACGAATTTTCCTTAAGGGTGGTGGTGCAAGGAAGTTCTATCGACTCCAAAGCAGTGTTAATGAACGCGCTGTCCCCGATAGTTTTGACCGTGTCAGCAATGGTTGCAGACTTGAGATTCGTGCAATCAAAGAACGCTTGG
>CAZDOV010000041.1:0-6509 GCA_964507135.1 uncultured Eubacteriales bacterium
ATAATTTTTTTATTTTTGGGTTTATATCTATTTTGACGGGTAAATAATAGACCTCCTGCAAAATCAAGATAAGAGTTCATAATTGCAAATGGCAGAGATCAAATTAAATCTAAGAGCGAAGCGTTTTCTGCGATTACGATATTTTTCAGAAAGAATCCAATTATCCTGCGGAATTTTTCAGGTCCATAGTTTTTTATATTTTCGTATTTATACATTTTTGATTTCGCAAAAGGTCTATTGTAGCCGTTTTCGGCACAGTTTTTGTACTTTATTATGTTTTTAACTGAAACGTTATGTTCACATTTTTGTGCATATCTGTGTAACCTTAATAAAAATTTGTCTCTACCGATCGGTTTGTTCACTTGGGTTTCAGGAGATTCTGACCCCCCCCCGCTGGGATTTTTTGGAAATTTGTTCTGGCTCGCCCATACTAGCTCCTCCTTTTGACTAAATTTAATATTTAATGCTCTTGAACTTAAGAGGTTATGTATAATATATACACTAATCAAAGAGGCTGTTAACCATTTTTGACAATTTTCTTTATTTTTTCAATTTCACAGGTAGCTCATCACTCCAACAATGTCTTTGCCTTCATAGTAAATCCGCGGTACGCGCTTACCTATCAGGCATACAATTTCATAGTTGATAGTGCCAATTTTCTCAGCAAGTTCATCGACTGAAAGGCTTTCTTGGCCATCATATCCAAACACCGTGACTTCGTCGCCTTCTTTGACGTCTTCTATGTCAGTTACGTCAAGCATAAGCTGGTCCATGCAAATACGCCCCAAAATTTTCACCCGTTTGCCGTGCAAAAGCATTTCGGAATTATTCGAAAACTTTATTGAATACCCGTCGGCATAGCCAATTGCAACCGACGCAACCTTGAGTTCCCTATCAGAAACGAACGTTCTGCCGTAACTCACACTCGCCCCAGCTGGGATAGTCTTGACTTGAGAAATAACAGTTTTTAGCTGCATGGCAGGCCTCAGATCTACCTTGCTTTTAGTTTCATCAGAAGGATAAAGCCCATAAAGTACGACGCCCGCTCTGACCATATCGAATTGCGCATCAGGGAAATTCAAAACTCCCCCGCTATTGCAGCAATGTTTGATGGGGATATGTATATCGCTAAGCTCAAGCTGATCGATAACAGCTTTGAAATTTTCAATTTGCCTAAGAGTATATTCTTTATCATTAACTGAATCGTCAGCAACCGAAAAGTGCGTGAACATTCCTTCGATTTCTATTTCAGGCATATCATTTATTTCAGAGATTTCCATGGCAGATTTTTGAATACTTTCCGGATTCTGAGCAAAAAATCCAATTCGGCTCATTCCGGTGTCTATTTTCAAATGCGCTTTTATTTTTACGCCTTCACTTTCGCATTTTTTTTGAAGTTTTTTAGCATATTCCAGAGAAAAAACCGCTTGAGAAATATCATTTTGCGCAAGAATTTCCGCGCAATTACTCGGAGTATATCCAAAAATTAAGATAGGCTTTTCTGCTCCAGCTTTTCTTAACTGTAGTGCCTCATCGAGGTTCGAAACGCCAAAGAAATCCGCCCCGATCTTTTCGTATTCCCTAACTAAAAATTCCGCGCCGTGACCGTATGCGTCGGCTTTAAGCACACATAAGACCCGTGTTTTCGGATTCAAATGCTTTTTTATCTCTTCAAAGTTATGTTTTATGGCATTTACGTCTATCTGTGCCCAAGTTCGTCTTATCAGATAATCCATAATTAAAAATTCTCCCCTCACGTAACCATTTATATTTCAGTTATATCACATTCATACACGTGTTAAAATGATAAACTGAGATTTTTTGCATTTCAAGGAGGGAATGCTATGATTATAGGGAACATAAACATAAAAGGTCTAGCAGCTCTTGCGCCTATGGCAGGAGTAACTGACCGAGCGTTCAGGGAAATTTGCGCATTGTTTGAAGCAGCGTATTTTACAAGCGAAATGATAAGTACGAAAGGTATAATATACGGCAGCCAGAAAACTTTTTCTCTGGCAGAGCGTTCTGAGCTGGAATATCCATTTGCCCTTCAGCTTTTTGGAAATCATCCTGAAGACTTCAAAAAAGCTATCGAGCTTCTAGGCGATCGTGTTCCGGAAATAATAGATATCAATATGGGATGCCCAGCAACAAAAATAGTAAAAGAAAATTCCGGTTCGGCTCTCATGAAAAATCCTGACCTTTGCGGAGAAATAGTCTATGCAGCGAAGTCGGTTTCGCACGTACCGATTACCGTAAAAATTCGTTCTGGATGGAGCGAAAACACGATAAATTCTGCGGAAATTGCAAAAATATGTGAACAAGCGGGCGCCTCGGCAATAACAGTTCATGGCCGAACAAAACAACAAGGTTATTCAGGAAAATGCAATCAAGATGTAATAAAGTCGGTGAAATCTGCAGTTAAGATACCGGTCATAGGCAACGGAGACGTAACCTCCGGAGAAGATGCCATAAATATGATGAATTATACAAATTGCGACATGATTGCAGTCGGACGTGCTTCTATGGGAAACCCATGGATATTTTCGGAAATCAATTCCGCTCAAAATCAAAAAAAATTTACCCCACCAACATTACCGGAAAAAATTCGAATCATGAAATTACACCTAAAAAAACTCTGCGAATATAAAGGCGAACAACGAGGTGTTGTTGAAGCGCGCAAGCACCTTTCGTGCTATGTTAAAGACATTCCAAACGCCACAGAGCTGCGTCGCGAAATTTTTTGTTCAAAATCCAAGTCAGGATTATTAAATATTCTCGATGGCATTTTAACGCATAGCCAACAATAAAGCTTGACAAGCTTGATAAAATGAATTAAAATACTATATAGTTGTTAGAAAAAATAATTAATAAAGAATTGGGCAAAACAGGAAGGTGACGTTTATGGAAAAGCAATTACAAATGATACTCGAAGAGCTTGACAATATTAAAAATCATGAAAGCGCAGAGGCGTTAACTGAAAATAAAATTAAAGAAATTTGCAAGATACATGACGTCAGTTTTGAAAAACTCCAAGATTCGGTTTTAGAAATGTTCATCGATGCAGGTATTACTGAAGAAGAGGTTGAAAGTTTGTCGATTAAGGAAATGAGCAACAACGATTTAAACAAAATATCAGGAGGGGTTTCAAACACAAAGCGAAATGCAGCTTTGCTTGCAGCATTTTTAAATTTGAACAGCATGGCAGGATCATATGCTCAAAACCCGATAACGATAACTAAAAAGCCAGAAAATAACATTTCAGCTCACACCATTGCGTACAATAACCAAAAAAAGGAAAACGACACACGAGACAAAGGAGCCACCCGCAATCACTCGCGCATTTTTTTAGTATTGATGGCAATTTTTGGTATAGGCGGTGGTGGATATCTTGCTCTACGTGAAAAACAGCGTACTGGTGAAAAATTGAAAGAGAAAGACAATGCATTGAAACAAGAAAAAGATGCGTTGGACGCTGAAAACGATAGATTGCAACGCGAACGCGAGACGTTGAAACAAGAAAAAGATGCATTGGACGCCGAAAACGATAGGTTGCAACGCGAACGCGAGACGTTGAAACAAGAAAAAGATGCGTTGGGCCAAGAAAGCAAGAAGTTGGGGCAAAAAAACAACAGGTTGGAAAACGAATGCAATGCGTTTAAAGGCGAACAAAATGCATTGAAAGAAAACGGCAATGCGTTAAAACAAGAAAACGATAGGTTGCAACACGAATGCGATGCGTTGGACCAAGAAAACAACAGGTTAGAAAATCAAAACAAGGTGTTGGAACAAGACAACGATAGGTTGCAACACGAATGCGATGCGTTGGAACAACGAAACTATACGTTGGACGACGAAAACGATAAGTTGAACCAAGAAAAACAGCGGTTAGGTGAACAAAACAAAAGGTTGGAAAATGAAAACACTACGTTGAAACAACAATGCGATAGGTTAACACAACAATACGCTACGTCTGAAGAACGCAACTGTACGTTGCAAACCGAAAACGCTAGGTTGACACAACAATGTCAAAGTTTGAATGCCACGATCACGACGTTGACATGGAACCACGAAGCGTGGAAACAAGCAGACATTGATTACTGGAAAATACAGAACGCTATTAAGGATCCGACTAGCAATACCCTAACTGCTGCCGACGTGCAACGACTTCAACAACAATATCAAGGTAATCGGCAATTTGAAGAACTATTAAAAATACTCGAAAAAAAGATCCGTCGACATACTAATCCTACTAAACTTACTGACACAGCTGCATTAGCCTACTACGCCAACAGCGCTCCACCTCACGTTAAAGACCCCAAACAGACAGACACTCCTCTTCCAGTTCATAATTCCGGAGTATATCTATGGGAAAAAGGATATAATGTGAAAAGCTTTTTATCCAATGGAGGTTGTGGTGTTGCTTGGAAATGCACAAGTAAAACCGAACCGTCTGGATATAAGGTTATGAAAGTACTTACAACCGACCCCCGTACCTACGAGCCCGAAATCGCAGCGACAAACACAGTGATCAGCATTTTAAATCATGACACAACTGGTAAAGCAAAACGTTATCTACCAAACTTACGTGTTGTCCCCAAAGGTAGTGATTATATTATTAGAAGTCCATTAGCCGATGGGGATTTATTCAGAGTGTTCTATGGAGAAAGGGGCCATTCACAACGTCCCAATTTCGATGAAGTGCTAAGATACGCAGGACAAATGTTAAAATCTGTAAAATTCTTACACGATGCAGGATATACTCATAATGACATCAAACCCGAAAATTTCTTAAGGATAAGCACTTGGCCTGGCAAAAACGACACCGATGCCACCATATTTCAACTAGATAAGATACTAAAAAGTGACGCCTTTCCATACACAAAGATTGATGCAATACAAGCTATTCCAAACATATACATTTTTTCAACACAACTAGCTACCATATTGCGTAACCACGGCCTTAATGATGACACTAAACTCGAACAAATTAAACAATTTGTATCATGGAAGCAATCACATAAACATAAACTGCAATTAACTGACTTTGGGTCGCTAGGTAAACTGGGCTATGCAGCATTTACTGCCGCCGAAGACCAAAAAACTTACCGACTAGCCGAATGGCCAACTCTTAGCACTCCAGTCTACTTATGTGCAAATGATGCAACAATCCTGGATCAGAATGGCCTATGGTTTACTACCGATAGCCCTCCTTCTACCTATTCCGGACATGCTATTAAAAGAGATGTGTACGCGCTGGGCGTGACACTAATGTGGTTACTTATCCGATACTTCTACGACTTAAACCCTAAGACAGCTGTAACCAATTTGCAGGTCTACTCACCAGATCCGAACGAAGCAGCTGAGCAATTCCGTTATTACTACAACACCTGGTTAACCAAATATGACAGCACCACCGCGCCTGCCACGCAAATACAGTTTATAGCGCTAATCAAAAAAATGGTTAATCCAAACATAATTAACAGAATTACGTTAGACGCAGCTTTAGCTGAGCTTCAACAAATAAAAAAATCTAGACGATTGTGGGGTAACGAGGCGAGAGTTTCTGTAAATACAGGCTTCTACGATAATTGAAGCGGCACAACAACAATTTTTGTTGCTGTGCCTGTAACTTATTTACCTTTTGTATTCCGCATAGATATTAGAACTCCTGCGAAATCAGATAAAACTAATACCCGTAAAACCTCAAACGAAAAAGTTCAAAACGAGCACGCTATAGGCTTTATTAAGCGTTTCAGAATTCTTTCTGAAAAATATCGTAATCGCAGAAAACGTTCCGCTCTTAGGTTCAATTTAATCTCTGCTATTTGCAATTATGAGCTCTTGTCTTGACTTTGCAAGATGTCTAATAAATAATCTTATTAATGGTTCCAATTTAAACTGGCTATAGCAAACCGACTATATTTTACTAATTTTTAACTTTATGCTAGTTTTACTGATCAGATGCCCATATTTCAAATACATGTTGTTTATCTTCATACAGGTTCATCATTATCATCATTGGGGTTTTATGATCAAAATTTTGGGGGAAATTTATGATTTTTCTAATACAGCTTTCATATATTTTGCAAAACATTTGCAAATTCATTAATTTTGGAGAAAAAGGAACGTAGGTACTAACTTCATCTATCGAATATCCCAACCGGGGAAGCTCACTTATTCGGATATTTCTTGAGAAATCATAGCTTTTTTGTTCCATATTATTAATAACTACATTATACCAAATAAATACAGACGGCCATTGAACTACACACCAAGGTATACACACGGACGTATGACTATTATTTTTCCCCCTGGTTAACTCACCACAATCAAATCCTGGCCCTACATATTCGATATTTATTAGACTTCCTGCGAAATCAAGATAAAAGCTCATAATTGCAAATAGCAGAGATTAAATTAGACCTCCTGCGAAATCAAGACAAGAGCTCAAAATTGCAAATAGCAGAGATTAAATTGAACCTAAGAGCGAAGCGTTTTCTGCGATT
>CAZDOV010000042.1:0-6468 GCA_964507135.1 uncultured Eubacteriales bacterium
GTCATTTTATGTACACCTCGTAATATTAAACAGGCATATTAAAAATATGCCTTCACTAACGTTTAATTATATCAAATTTTCAAGTAAATTTGTACTTGCATTTTAAAATATAAAATTTTATAAATTTATAGCTTTTTCGAGTGATGTTGGAAATCGTTTGATATAGCGTAGAGTTTATCAATTGCCATGCGTACGCCACCAATCTCATTTATAAGCCCTTCTTTTACAGCGTCTTTGCCTTCCAAAACTGACCCTATATCCATCGCCATCTCTTGAGTATCCATGCATAATTTATAAAATTTCTCTTCTGTTATGAATGAATGTTTTACCACAAAATCAGAGATCCTTTTCTGCATTTTTCGAAAATATTCAAAAGATTGCGAAACACCGATAATCGTGCCTTCCGTGCGAACTGGATGCACAGTCATAGTTGCAGACGGCACAATAAAGGAATAATCTGTACAAACTGCAAGCGGCACACCGATCGAATGCCCGCCACCAATAACGAGCGATACGCTCGGCTTGCTCATGCCGGCAATAAGCTCTGCTATTGCAAGTCCTGCTTCAATATCACCGCCTACGGTATTAAGAATCAAAAGCAACCCCTCAACACTTTTATCTTGCTCTATTGCAACGAGCTCGGGAATAATATTTTCATATTTTGTTGTTTTATTTTCTTCTGGAAGATACACATGTCCCTCTATTTGGCCTATTATTGTCAGACAATAAATTTTTTTGCGTCCAGATCCTGCTATAACAGCGCCGATATTTTGAATTCTTTCATATTGATCCGCACTGCCTGATGGTTCTTGGCATGATTTCAAAGTTTCTGAATTTTTATTATTTGCACTCATAGATATTCCCTTCCTTGTCAATTATTTTTTCCATAGCGTTAGTTTGTGAAAATAAAATTTTAAAATTCATATATATGCAATAAATTAAATAATCATAACCATATTCGAAAATACAGTTATGATTTACAAATCATTAAGCCATAGCACAAACTCTATCAAAACTTGTCTTTATAATTTTTGTGCTACTTTTTGGCGAATATAAAAACTCGTCAATATGCGCTCCATCATAAAAATATTTTATTTTAGGGCGTAAAATATCACTTTCAAAAGTATCAATTATTACAAGTTTGACCTTCATTTTATCGGGTACAATATTTTTGATATATACGCTTGCCTGTTGGCCCTCTACTGCACCGGAGTATGGTTCTGCAAGCCCCGCAAGATTAGGCGTAAGTTCAACAAAAATGCCGTAATCCTCAACTGATCTGATTATACCGCTAACAGTCTCACCTATAGAAAACATTTGCGCATTTTCCTCCCACGTACCCAAAAGCTCCTTATGAGTAAGATGAACCCGATCTCCTTCGAAATACTTAACAACAGCCTTAATATCCATTCCAATATAAAAGCGCTCTCTTGGATGAGCAATTCGAGAAACAGAAAGTGTATCTATCGGCAAAAAAGAAATCACACCGCATCCAATATCCGCAAAAACCCCAAAATTTTCCATATGCGTTACTTTCGCCGGGATAACGTCTCCAGGGAGCATCCGGCTAATATAATTTTCCATACAAATTTCTTGAGCCTTGCGCCTCGAAAGAATAGCAATATCCATATTTTCTGAATCTCTTTTGAAACCGGTTATAACAAAGCTTACAGCTCTATTCACCTTCGAAATTACCGCAATATCACGCACAGCTCCCTCGCGTATTCCTAATGCGCCTTCCTCGCGCGGGATTATTCCCTTTATGCATCCCAAATCCACAATCAAATTATGATTACTGTCGCATAATATTGCGCGTGCTTCCAATATTTTCCCGTTATTATAAGCTTCAACGAGGCCCGAAAGACTTTTCAAGTAATTCTTGTTTTCAAAACTATCTATAAGCTGTCCTTCAGGATAAAATTCTAACATTTTTTACGCCCTCCAGTTCACAATCTACATATAAGCATTTATATGAACACAGAGGGCAGTAATATTCTAATCAAATTTGATGTTTGTGTTACTTAAATCTTCGCTTCCCGGGGAATTTTTTGACCTTAAGTTTTTTCCGTTTTTTTCTGTTAGAACTAATCGCAAAAAGAATGTAAATAATTGCCATAAAAAACATTATAAAAATCAAAAACATGGATACTGGATGCAAAAATATTTTACGACATATAACCCACGGTTTCATAAACCAATTTTTTTTTTGAGGTGTGTTGCCGAAGACACTAAATCAAAAGAACCGATAACTTCTCCACCATAAATTATATCAGCCTCCCCTATCTTGTCACCCTCATGTACGTCCGGTTCAACTTGGCTGGGTATGTTAAATTTTAAAGACAGCTCATCTTTTTTCACCGTTTTTGGAATTATAACGAAAACATCTGACCGAGGGCGAAGTAACAGCTTATCTGTATTCCATACATACTCTAAATTAACTTCAGTTAACGGCAAATCACGCGGATAAATTTTCCTGAATTGTAAATTTTCGTAAACCCAGTCGTATATATTTTTTGTGTCAAGCATTGCCATGTTCCCTTTGATGGGTTCGCCATCTGATGTTTGAGTGGGCCCACCCATCACGACTGAGATATAATTCACACCGGCATTTTCCGCATATGAAACCAAACATCTGCCAGCTTCATCAAGAAACCCCGTTTTAACTCCTTTAACGTATGGGCAATAGTAAACCCCACCACGTTTTCTATCCATCATGATATTCGTAGTTATAATCGGATCTCGCTCGTCGCCAAAGCATCTATATTCACTTTTTGAAACTATGTTACAAAAAATTGGATTTTTTATAGCATAATCAGTCATCAAATACATATCAAATGCAGTAGAATATTGGTTTTCGTCATACATTCCATCGGGATTCGCAAAATGTGTGTTTTCACAACCAAGCTCTTTTGCTTTTTGATTCATTTTTTCAACAAAATCTGGTATATTTGCTTCACTAACGTAATCTGCGATCACGTTCGCGGCATACCCTGACGAACAAATCATAACACAGTGCATTAAATTCACAACTGAAATTTTTTCACCAGCTTTGAGATGAACCCCCGAACTTTCAGGGTCCACAGCATCAAGAACTTCTTGACGCACAGTTACTTCTTCGTTTAAGTCATCTACATTTTCGTAGGCGACAATAAACGTCATAATCTTAGTCAAAGATGCGGGGCTGCGCTTTTGGTGTATGTTTTTTTCAATCACAGCTCCACCTGTATTAATATTAACAACATAAACTGCCTCGGAATTTAACACCTCTGAATAAAAAGTCATTGCACATATTCCGCAAACATTCATAGCAATCACAAGCAATAAACTCAAAAAAAATTTCAAATTTTTCATAAAACACTTAAACTCCCTGCGTCAAAAAAATAAAACCGGTATATCAATATTATATTTATATACCGATTTAAAACAAATTATTTACACACTACTACCTAGAAGTGCTTGATGGATTTTGCGAATTTAAATTGTCGCCCGGAATTGGCTCAATAGTAATCGGTTCAATACGCCCCAAAGCTTTTCTTATTTCAACATCGCGATAACGATGAATGCCCGTACCGGCTGGAAGCAACTTACCGATAATTACATTTTCCTTAAGGCCAATCAATGGGTCAATTTTGCCTTTTATTGCTGCCTCGGTAAGCACGCGCGTTGTTTCCTGGAATGAAGCGGCTGAAAGGAATGAATCTGTGGCAAGTGAAGCTTTTGTGATTCCCAATAAAATTGGCGTGCACGTTGCTTCTTCGAGATTAGTTTCGCCAAATTTAATTCTAAGTTTTATATCATCATTAGCCCTCAAGAACTCTGATTTGTCTACAATCGAGTTTTGTATCAAACTGGTACTTCCTTGGCTATCAATACGAACTTTACGCATCATCTGGCGTACGATAACTTCAATGTGTTTATCGTTAATATCAACACCCTGCATCCTGTAAACGCGCTGTACTTCCTGAATCAAATATGCTTCAACTGCTTCAGGCCCTCTAATAGCCAAAACATCATGCGGATTAACTGAACCTTCCGTGATTTTATCGCCGAGTTCGATTACGTCTCCGTCTTCCACACAAATATGACACCCAAACGGCACAAGATACGACCGTTCTTCGCCAGTTTCGTCGTTATATATCGTGACATTTTTGTTACGTTTGATTTCCTCGACCCGAACCGTGCCACCAATTTCACTTATCATTGCTAAACTTTTCGGCTTGCGACCTTCAAAAAGTTCTTCAACACGCGGCAAACCTTGAGTTATATCTCCAGAACCCGCGATACCGCCGGTGTGGAACGTTCTCATAGTGAGCTGTGTGCCCGGCTCTCCGATTGATTGCGCAGCTATAATCCCAACGGCTTCGCCAACTGCGACGGGCAACCCATTTGCAAGGTTCGAACCGTAACATTTTTTGCAAACGCCCTGTTTGGACTTGCAATTTAAAATCGATCTTATTTCAATTTTTTGAACTCCGCTGGAAATAATCGTCTGTGCATCCACGTCATCCATTAATTTATTCTTGGAAACAAGCACCTTACCCGTATTGCTATCCAAAAAATCTTCACAAAGATATCGTCCAATTAAACGTTCTCCAAAACTTTCAATTGACTCTTTGCCATCCTTAATTTCAAAAACAGAAATTCCCTTGGTAGCGCCGCAATCATCTTCTCTTATGATAACGTCTTGCGAAACGTCAACAAGTCTACGCGTCAGATACCCCGAGTCAGCCGTACGTAATGACGTGTCGGTCGAACCTTTACGTGCACCACGCGATGCAATAAAGTACTCTAAAATATTGAGCCCTTCACGATAATTACCTCTGATAGGCACCTCGATCGTAGCACCAGATGTGTTTGCAATGAGTCCGCGCATACCCGCAAGTTGTCTGATCTGACTCATAGAGCCACGCGCTCCTGAATCCGCCATCATGTAAACTGGATTATATTTATCCAAATTATCCTGAAGAGCTTTTGAAACGTCATCTGTAGCCTTTTCCCAGATTTTAAGGGTATGTGTTCTACGTTCCTGATTCGACATAAGCCCTCTGCGGTAATCTTTAACAATTCTGTCTATACACTTTTCCGACTCAGTTAAAATAGTCTTTTTGGCAGTCGGGATTACGGCATCACCGACAGCGATGGTGATAGCACCGCGAGTAGAGTATTTAAACCCTTGAGATTTTATATCATCCAAAATGCGCGACGTTAACTGCGTGCCGTGTTTTTTTATGCATGCATCCACAATTTTTCCAAGTTGTTTCTTACCAACTAGAAAATTGATTTCGAGTTCACTTGCTTTCGCCGGATCACTTCTATCAACAAATCCTAAGTCTTGTGGAATTGGCCTATTAAAGATAATTCTCCCCGGTGTTGTATTAACATAAACAAAATCCTTGCCAATTTTACGTCTAACTTTGATTTTTGCGTGAAGAGTAATATCTTTCGCGTCATACGCCATCAAAGCTTCGTCAAAATCTTTGAAAACCTTGCCTTCCCCTTTTTCGCCATCTTTATCAAGAGTAAGATAATAAGATCCGAGAACCATATCCTGAGTCGGCACAGTAACCGGACGCCCATCAGAAGGTTTAAGCAAATTTCCGGAAGCTAACATCAAAAACCGTGCCTCTGATTGTGCTTCAGCGGATAACGGCACGTGAACTGCCATCTGATCTCCGTCAAAGTCAGCGTTAAATGCTGAACACACAAGCGGATGCAACTTCAAAGCTCTACCTTCAACAAGAACCGGCTCAAATGCCTGAATTCCAAGTCTGTGCAAAGTAGGTGCACGGTTAAGCATGACTGGATGCCCCTTAATAACAATCTCGAGCGCATCCCAAACTTCAGGACGAGACCTATCAACAGCTTTCCGCGCAGCTCTGATATTATTAACCACACCAATTTCAACAAGACGTTTCATGACGAATGGTTTGAAAAGTTCGAGAGCCATTTCTTTTGGCAAACCGCACTGATAAATTTTAAGTTCCGGACCGACAACGATAACTGAACGTCCCGAATAGTCCACGCGCTTACCAAGCAAGTTTTGTCTAAAACGTCCTTGCTTACCTTTAAGCATATCTGAAAGAGACTTAAGCGGCCTGTTATTTGGACCCGTGACAGGTCTACCACGGCGACCGTTATCTATCAAAGCATCAACAGACTCTTGAAGCATACGCTTTTCATTACGAACAATAATATCTGGAGCTCCTAAGCTCATAAGGCGTTTTAAACGATTATTTCTATTAATAACTCTTCTATAAAGATCGTTGAGATCGGAAGTAGCAAACCGCCCACCGTCGAGTTGGACCATCGGCCTCAAATCCGGCGGAATTACAGGGAGAACATCCATAATCATCCACTCCGGACGATTACCAGAAATTCTGAACGCTTCTACCGCTTCCAAACGTTTCAATAGTCTCAACTTTTTCTGGCCCGTCGCTGTTTCTAATGCCTCTTTTATCTCTTCCGAAA
>CAZDOV010000043.1:0-6376 GCA_964507135.1 uncultured Eubacteriales bacterium
ATAGAGAGCAAAAAAGCCTTCTATGATTAAACTATAAAAAATCATAGGAGGCGTTAATTATGGTGAACAGAAAAACGAAGGTTGCCAATAAAATATGGGCAAGAATTATATGCACCCCTTTTAGTGCTTAACTTTTGGGGTGCATATCATAATCAGAAGTTGTTTTTAAAATTTTTTACTGGATTTTTTGTTCTTTTTTTATTCCGAAAATTTTTCTGAGGAAAAACCCCAAAATGCCAGGACTTTTTATAACAATAACTTTCATTGATAATCCCTCCAATATATCAAAATTAACATCTAATTAATGCAATTGATATCATCATTACGATTATTGAAATAATTATTATAATCACTGATTCCGGAAACAAAAATGAAAGCAAAAGTCCCAGCCCAAAAGCAAGTGATACGATCCCTTGTTTTTTAAATCCGCACACTGGTGAATCACCACCGAAATATAGTATTAGACGGCTGAAACTTGATTTTAAAACTCTTCTCTATACTATATTCTAATATCTTAAAAAGTGTTATTCCTCGTCTAAATCAGACATTGTTAGAGTGGTGGCTATTTTGAGCGCAGATATGATTTTCTCCTTATCTTTGCTATTTATGGGTTGCCCATTGAACATCAAATTATCTTGCTTTTTGAGGCACTCGATAAAATTGGAGATAATATCATACACATCAGATTCTTCAGAGGCGCATCTGGGGTCATCACGCAAATCCAACATATAATCTCCGCTAACGTCTAAAACCTGACAAAGTTGCGATAGAGTTGCATTATTGGGGTGCCTCCTTCCTTGTTCATACATACCGATAGTGGAATTGGCAATCTTTAATTTTTGTGCAAGCTCCGCTTGAGTCATGCCAGATTTTTCCCGCATGCGTTTTAATTTTTTTGAAAAATCATGATTAATTGTTAACACCCTTTCTTTCGTATTGATTTAGTATTGAATGGCCTCAAGGATGTATATTCTATCTAGATAAAACTAAAATAAGTGAATTTTGTTACAAAAAAAGCCAACTGCTCGACAATTATATCACATGTGAAAAAATTAATCAACGAATTTGCTTTAGCTGTTTCAAGAAATATGATAATTGTATTAACTAAAAACAAATTGCAGAGTTTTGTGAATTTATCATTGCAAAAAAACAAGTTTTGTAGTACAATATTGAAGTTGAATACACACATCGGCTTCAAAAAATACACAGGTGCCGTGCAGAAATGCCGGTCAAATGCCGATGGAGGAAATAACCAAGGAGGAAATATTTATGTCAGTAGTATCAATGAAACAACTTTTAGAAGCGGGAGTACATTTCGGTCACCAGACACGTCGTTGGAATCCGAAAATGGCCCCGTATATTTTTACACAGCGTAATGGTATTTATATTATCGATTTGCAAAAAACATCAAGAAAATTGGATGAAGCTTACAAGTTCGTAAAAGAACTGACCGCAGAGGGCAAATCGGTTTTGTTTGTTGGAACTAAAAAACAAGCTCAAGAATCAATTAAGCTTGAAGCAACCAAATCCGGGTCTCATTTTGTGAATGCTCGTTGGCTTGGAGGAATGCTCACGAATTTTTCTACTATTCGTAAGAGAGTTAGCAGGCTTGGTCAACTGAAAGCTATGGAAGAAGATGGCACATTTGAGCTGTTGCCGAAGAAAGAAGTCATTAAACTTAAGCTCGAGATTGAAAAGTTGGAAAAATTCTTGGGCGGCGTAAAGGATATGAAAGACCTTCCGGGAGCATTGTTCGTTGTTGACCCTAAAAAAGAACGTATAGCTGTTGCGGAAGCTAGAAGACTTGACATCCCAGTAATTGCCATAGTAGATACAAATTGTGACCCGGATGTTGTTGACTACGTGATACCTGCCAACGACGATGCGATTCGTGCAGTGCGTTTGGTGTGCGAAACAATGGCTCAAGCGATTATTGAAGGCAAAGAAGGTACAGTTCCAGAAGCCGCGCTTGCCGACAATGAGGTGATATTTGAAGATTCAGTTGATACAGCTGAGCCTGTTGTCAGTTCTGATTTACAATAGCCAAATTTTAAGTTTGTTTGGAGGAGCATTATAGATGAGTTTTACAGCTAGTGATGTTAAAAATTTGAGAGAAAAAACCGGTTGCGGAATGATGGATTGTAAAAAAGCTCTGTCTGCGTCAGACGGAGATATGACAAAGGCTATCGATTTTTTGCGCGAGAAAGGTCTTGCAGCCGCCACGAAGAAGTCATCCAGAGTGGCTGCCGAAGGATTGGCGATGGCATACACCGATGACGAGGGGACAAGTGGCGTCGCTATTGAGGTGAATTCTGAGACAGATTTTGTTGCAAAGAATGTGGAATTTCAGTCATTTGTTAAGCTTTGCGCAGACGTCGTGATGAAAAACAAACCTGCTTCTGTTGAAGAGTTGCTAAAAATCACACTGGACGATGGAAAGACCGTCGAGGCTTTACTTCAAGAGAAAATTTTGACCATCGGTGAGAATATTAAAATTCGTCGTTTTGAGCGTTTTGAAGGTGGGGCAGTTTCTTCTTATGTTCATGCAGGCGGAAAGATAGGCGTTCTTGTTAAATTCAATGTTGGCAATGACGGCGTAATCTCTTCAGATGATTTCAGGGCTTTTGCCAAGGATGTTGCGATGCAGGTAGCAGCGGCGAATCCGTCTTATGTCAGCTCAGAAAATGTTCCATCGGAAGTTGTTGAGCACGAGAGAAAGATTTTGAAGGAACAGATTGTTAATGACGGCAACCCGGAAAACATTGCTGAAAAAATCGTTGAAGGCCGCATAGCTAAATATTACAAAGAAGTTTGCCTCAATGACCAAATTTTCGTTAAAGATAGCAATATGAGTGTCGCGCAATATGTTGACAGCATCGCGAAAAAACTTTCAACGACGATTTCGATAGATTCTTTTGTTAGATTTGAAAAAGGCGAAGGTATTGAGAAAAAAAGCGATGACTTTGCGAGCGAAGTAGCCGGGATGGTAAAATAATCGTCTATAAAAATTTAAAACATGCTGGGCGGGACATCATCTCTCCGAGCATGATTTTTTTGTTTCTCGTCTTCTTCTAATTGAAGGAAATACTTTAAGAAACGCGATAAGGAGAAAAATACTATTGATACTTGATATAACCAACGCATTGAGATTCGTGGATTTTGACAGTTTTTTGAAAATGGAAAATGCCGTAAAAGAGGCTCATGACATACTTGAAGGCGCGAATGCTTTTAATGGGTGGATGAAATTACCTAAAAATTATGAAGAAGATGAGCTGAATTCACTCGTAGCCGAGGCAAATGCAATACGTAAAAAATGTGATATATTTATCGTGATCGGAATTGGCGGCTCATATTTGGGCGCTCGTGCGGCAATAGAATTTTTATATTCTCAAAATTATAATTTTATTGGGCATTCCCCTAAAATATTTTTTATAGGCAATAGCGTTAGCGGAGATGATATTAGCGAATTGTTACAAATTTGCAAAAATAAGGATGTTTGCATTAATATCATTTCTAAATCTGGCGCTACTTTGGAGCCGGCTGTTGCTTTCAGAATTTTCAAGAACTTTTTAGAAAAAAAATATGGCAAAAAAGAGGCTGCAAATCGCATTTATTGTACAACGGATTATAGTAGTAGTTTGCAAAAAATAGCTTATAAAATGGGATATAAATTCTTTGAAATACCCAAAAATATCGGCGGCAGATACTCAGTTTTGACGCCTGTTGGGTTGCTCCCTATTGCTGTTAGTGGCGCAGATATTCGAAAAATTCTCGAAGGTGCTGCGGACGCTATGCAGGCTTATAGTAGGCGGAGTATAACTGCAAATGATTGTTATAAATATGCGGCCATTCGAAATATTTTATATAAAAATGGGAAAAATATTGAAATACTAATTGGATATCATACAAAAATGCGCTATTTTTTGGAGTGGTGGAAACAGCTTTTTGGAGAAAGTGAAGGCAAAAACAGAAAGGGTATTTTCCCAGTATCAGCTTTGTTTTCAACGGATTTGCACTCTTTGGGGCAGTATATCCAAGATGGCCCTAGATTTTTGTTTGAAACCACTATAAATGTAAAAAATCCCAAAAATGATGTTTTAATAAATAAAGACGAGTGCAACGCGGATGATTTAAATTATTTGAGCGGAAAAGGCGTAAACTTTTTGAATCAAGCAGCTATGAATGCGACAATTTCTGCGCATGTTCAAGGCAATGTACCAAATATAATCATAAATGTGGACGAGTTTTCGGAATATAATTTGGGATATTTGATATATTTTTTTGAAAAGTCATGCGCTATTTCGGCATATATTTTAGGCGTAGACCCGTTTAATCAACCTGGAGTGGAAAATTACAAACGTCATATGTATAAGTTACTTAGAAGAAGTAATTTTAATAACCTAAAATAATTCGAAGGAGAAATTATGAGCTTTAGAAATTCAGAAGAATGCAAAAGAAATTTTAACGATATCACATATTATGTGAGAAAAAGCGTAAATGTTGAAGGCAAAGAGTTCGAACGCTATGCAATTCAAACACATTTTATTGGCCGCGGAGAATCTTACTTGGAAGTTATCGCGAAATATGTATTGCCGCTTTACGAAAAAGGGGATATTTTATCTATTAGTGAAAAAATAATTGCGATGTGCCAAGATAATACTGTTGAAAAAAAAGATGTAAAACTTGGGTTTTGGGCAAAGTTTCTTTCTAAGTTTGCGTCTTCGAACAACCGCGGAGTTGCTATGGACGAGCCGTACAAGTTGCAGCTTGCTATAAATTTAGCAGGATTGCCTAGAATACTCTTTGCCTGTTTTTGTTCTGTGGTTACAAAAATTTTCGGAATTAAAGGCGTTTTTTATAAAATTGCAGGGCATGGGATAGACGGGATCGACGGGTTTTATATGAATTCTTCGTTTGACCTGTATCACGATTTGGCGCTTTTGAACCCTAAAAATCCGTCAAAAGTTTGCGATGACATAAGCAACGCATTTGGAATTAACCCTATGATCGTGGACGCCAATGATTTTGATGTTAATATTTTGGGTAAAAGCCACGAATTAAATACTGTAGCTGAATGTTTTTTGAAGTTACTCATCAAAGATAACCCCGCAGGTCAATCGGACGAGCTCACTCCTTTTATATTAATCAAAAATTGCAGTGGCCATAGAAGTATAAATGAATGTCATGGTTGCTAGTGTAATATATTTATAGAAAAATATTTGAATTCTTAGTATTATTTTCCTCGATGGGTGATTAAAATATGTTTAAAATATTAGAAAAAAACGTGATTAATAGGTATGTTTCACACATGATTTTGGAAGCTCCTTTGGCCGCAAAAAATGCAAAACCCGGGCAATTTGTGATTATTCGTGTTGATGAATTTGGCGAAAGAATTCCTCTTACTGTTTTCAAATCTGACGCACAGCGAGGAACTGTTGAAATAATTTACCAAAAAGTGGGCACCACTACCTACAAACTTGATGAAAAGCAAGCCGGCGATTATATCTCCGATGTGGTTGGGCCCTTAGGAAAACCCTCGCAACTTTCTGGATATAATAAAGCCGCTATTGTTTCAGGAGGGGTTGGTACGGCGATAGCGTATCCTCTCGCGGAGGGGCTGCATAAAAACGGCTGCGACGTTGACGTGATTTTGGGATTTAGAAATAAGGAACTAATAATTTTAGATGGCGAAATGCGGAAAATTTCAAAAAAAGTAAGTGTTGTGACTGACGACGGTTCAAATGGTTCTAAGGGCCTTGTGACTGACGTTTTGAAAGAAAATTTGGCAGCGGGGAAAAAGTACGATGTCGTGGTCGTCGTGGGGCCTGTGCCAATGATGAAAGCTGTTTGTGGTATTACTCGGGAAAATAATATTAAATCCATCGCAAGCATGACGGCTATTATGATTGATGGGACCGGAATGTGTGGTGGCTGTAGGTTAACGGTTGACGGGAAATCTTGTTTTGCATGTGTTGACGGCCCTGATTTTGACGGCGATAAGATTGATTTTGACGAAGCTATTAATCGTAGTAGGGTTTTCAAAGTTCAAGAAGATGCTTCACGGGAAAAATTTTGCAATTTATTTAAGGAAGTTTGATTTTATGTTCAATAATAGTCAAAAAAAAGTGGCTGTGACTGTACAAAGTCCTAGCGAGCGAATTACGAACTTCGATGAAGTAGAGCTTGGCTACGACCAGAACACTGCGATAGAAGAAGCCAATAGATGTTTGGGGTGCAAGGCAAAACCTTGTGTTTCAAACTGTCCGGTTTGCGTTGATATACCGAGTTTTATTAGTAAAATCAAAGAAAACGATCCAAAAGGTGCTTACGAGATAATAACGCAGTCAAATCCTTTCCCGGCAATTTGCGGAAGAGT
>CAZDOV010000044.1:0-6348 GCA_964507135.1 uncultured Eubacteriales bacterium
TTTTTACATATCCACTTGAATAGACTCAGCAAAATCTTTGTCACGGTATCACCTCCCTCGCTAATCAAATTTTCAGTTTGCGTGAGAGGTATACCATAAAAATCACATAAACATAATCTTTCTGACAATATTATCAATATCCAAATGAGCTCGCTTAAGCTGAGATTTAACGGTTGCGTGCGGAACAAAATCATCTTCAATTGTGGTGACTGTATATTTCCCTTTAAATCCCTTTTCTGCAAGAGCACAACCGAATTTTTCGCTTACGCTTCCGGATTTTGCAGATTCTTCAAAAAACATTATTTTACTAAAATTCATAGCTTGAGATAGCATTTTATCGTTCAGAGGTTTTATCACATTTAATTTGAGAATACAAGAATCTCTCCCGATATCAGCCATTCTGCTATTTGCTGCGCAAACGTTTGAAAAAATCCGGCCATAACTCACCAAAAGCATTTTCGAATTTATATTACCGTAAAAATCGTAGTCATTACCAGTATGCTTAAACCATGAGGGTTTGATTCCTTCATATCCTTTTGGATACCGCACAGCTGAAACGCCATGAAACCCAGCCGCTTTGCGGAGCATCGGTGAAATTTCTTCGAGAAAGCTTGGGGAAAAAATTTGTACGTTTGGAATTGTGTTCAAAAACGGAACATCAAAAACACCTTGGTGAGTTTCTCCGTCTTCACCGACAAAACCGGCTCTGTCAATTGCCAGAATTATATTCAAATCTTGAAGTGCGGCATCATGTAAAATTTGATCGTAAGAACGCTGCAAAAAAGTCGAATAAACCGCAAAAATAGGGATCATTCCTCCAGCTGCAAGTCCTCCAGCAAAAGTCACAGCGTGCTCTTCAGCAATTCCCACGTCAAAAAATCTTGATTTAAATTTACTTTTAAACTTTTGCAAGCAAGTGCCTTCGGTCATTGCGGCGGTGATAGCGCAAATTTTTGGATTTTCTTCCGCTAAATCGCATACCGCATTGCCGAATTCCTGAGAAAAAGTTTTTGAATTGTTTTTCAAAATTTTTTCGCCAGTTTCTATGTCAAAACTGGAAATGCAGTGATAATCTTTTGAATTTTTTTCTGCAAATTTATACCCCTTGCCCTTAGTTGTAATAGCGTGCACAACCACTGGCTTATTAAAAAGTTTTGCTGTAGCAAAAGCTTGCCGCAGCTCGTCCAGATTATGCCCATCAACCGGACCATAGTAGGCAAAACCCAGTTTTTCGAACACGTTGCCTTTTATTATATCATCTTTTATGTCGGTTTTATATATAATATTTTTAATAGCAGATTTAGAACCATTCAACAAATATTTAATTTTTTCGCCTAATATTCCTTTGTTAAGAATTTTCCCAACAGTGCCTTTGATTTTTACGTAAGACGGCCGTATTCTCGCTGAAGCCAAGTATCGTGCCACAGCACCAACATTTTTTGAAATCGACATTTTATTATCGTTGAGAACGAGAATAAAATTACGTTTAAGCTGTCCTGCGTTATTAAGGCCCTCGTACGCGAGCCCACCGCTAAGCGCGCCGTCACCGATCACAGCAACAACATATCCAGGAGAATTTGTGATCTCCCTTGAATAAGCAAGACCAAGCGCAGCAGAGATCGATGCGCTGCTGTGGCCTTGCGTGAAAACGTCATATTCGCTTTCTTTCCTGTTAGTGAAACCACTGAGCCCGGATTCTGTGCGAATAGTATCGATTTTATCAAACCGTCCGGTGAGCATTTTGTGAGCATAGCTCTGGTGGCTCACGTCCCAAATAATTCTGTCATTATCATCGTTAAAAATGCTATAAAGCGCAACTGTAAGTTCGACTACACCCAAATTTGATGATAAATGCCCTCCGTTTTTTGAGATTACATCCACGAGTCTGTGCCGAATTTCATCACATAAATCGGTGAGATTATCAACATTTTTTAAATCTTTTGGGGAATTTATCTTATTTAAATAACCGTAACTATCGTTAGACGCTTTTTTGCTCATAATACACAAACTTCCTTTTTAATTCACACTTGTTTGGTCATATTTTTCTCTAAAACAGTTATTTTTTGCTTTGCGTTTTCCAGGGCGTCTTTGCAATTTGCGCTCATTTTTAGGCCTTCTTCGTAAAGTTTCAGCGTATTTCCAAGTGTTTCGTCGCCGGTTTCAAGATTTTCCACTATTTCTTCAAGTCTTTGTAAAGATTTTTCAAAATCAATATTCTTTTTCGCCACTCGTTTTGCCTCCTCGCTTTTTTAATCTTATTTTTTTAATCTTGCTTTTTTAGTTTAATTATATTAGTCAAGTTACATTCCAAGATACCGTTTGCAAATTCGATTTTAACTCTTTCGTTTTCAGAAACGTCCGAAAGCTTTATAAGTTGATTCTTTTGAGATAGTATTCGCGCAAAGCCGCGATTTAATATAGATTCGTATGAGCACGCCTCTAGGCGTCTTTTTAAAAATTCATATTTAAGTGAGGATTTTTGGATTTTATCATCATAAATATTTTTCAAGCGTTTAGTTAAATTCTCAACCTGTACAACTTTAGATTCCAGCTGTGATGCTATGCCAAAAAACTTAATTGCATTTTCGGAAGATTCAATCAGACGTTCAGCTTCGCTTATTTTATATTTTGCTGAATTTGAAATACGCCTGGAAAAATCATCGACTAAAATTCTGATACTGTTTATATCAGGAACCGCAAATTCAGCCGCTTGAGACGGCGTAGCAGCACGCTTATCCGCAACAAAGTCACATATGGTAACATCTGTTTCATGCCCAACAGCGGATATAATCGGTATCTGAGAAGAAAACACGGCTCTTGCAACAGATTCTTTGTTGAATGCCCATAAATCTTCGATCGAACCGCCGCCTCGCCCAATAATAATCACATCAACTTTTGCATCTCTGCCAAAATATTCAATACCACTGACTATTTCTTTTTCGGCTTTTTCACCCTGCACTTCTGCCGGATATAAAATTATTTCACAAAGCGGATATCGCTTCTCTACAACGGTTTTTATGTCGTGTATCACGGCTCCGGTTTTAGAAGTAACAACGCCAATAGCCTTCGGATATCTTGGAATTGGTTTTTTAAAATCCTCGTCGAATAAGCCTTCTCTTAAAAGTTTATTCTTTAGCTGTTCAAAGGCAAGATAGACTGAACCGATGCCCTCCGGTTGAACATTTTCAACATAGATTTGATATTGTCCGGAAGCTTCATAGCAAGAAACTCTGCCAAACACGATCACACTCATACCGTCTTTGAGCCCAAATGCAACTTTGCTTGCTTGACTGGAAAACATAACAGCGCGTACCACAGAAGCGCTGTCTTTCAAAGAAAAATATAAATGCCCACTTGGAAAATGTTTTTTAAAATTAGATATTTCCCCGCAAATACACAGATTTTTTAAGTTCAAATCGTGGTCAAAGCTTGCTTTTATATAAGCGTTGAGCTGCGAAACAGTCAGCGGTTTATTATTTGGCATTTTCAAAAAGCATCTCCTAAAAAGCTCTCATTTTGATTATTCTGGGTCTACGCTGCTAATAATTGCCCCTAAAACTCCGTTTACGTACGATGCTTCATGAGGAGTGCTGTATTTTTTGCTTAGCTCCACTGCTTCGTTGGCAGCTGCACTGTTTGGCGTTTCGTCTTCGAACAATATTTCATAAGTAGCCAATCTAAGGACTGATAAAGCTGTCCGAGAGATTCTTTTTATATTCCACCCTGATAAATTTTGAGATATTTTTTCATCAATTACAGATAAGTTGTTTAAAGTTCCGTCAAAAAGCCTCTGGGTAAAAGCGCTGATTTTCTCTTCTCTAATGAGCTTGGCATTTTCTATTATTTTTTCCGGGGGATTTATCCCAAAAGTGTTTTCAAACAGTAATATAAAGGCTTGTTCTCTTGAATGACGTCTATCCATCAAAGTTCTCCAATTCTAAAACTTAATTTTTTGTCTAAAAATTTTTCAAGCACGACTTTTTATATTTACATTAACACAATACTTACCGTAAATCCAGGCGTCATTACGATTAATCACGTTCAATTTTACCGGAACTTCAGTAGATCCACACGAATCCAATCCGCTGAAATCTACCTGGGCTTCAATGTCTGAGGATTTTACATCCCCGATTTTGCTTGCAGGGGCTAGCACGGTGATGCAAAGCTCTCCGTTATAAATTTCAGCTGATTTTCCTTTAGGAAGATTCAAAAATTTAAAACTCTTAACGTATAGATTTTTTTCTCGAAAATTAGACATATTCACTACGACGTCAGCTGAATAAATATTGCTGAGGCTTTTGCAATTTTGTGGCAAATTTATTGGCAAAGTGAATTTATTATTTGCTAAATTTAGCGTACTGAAATCAATTCCATCCAAAACAATGGTGTTAAGGCTCGAAACTATGTAATCCGGACCTGCAATGGTCAGTTTTGAGGGCGTTACTTTGACAGCTTCTTTGTAATTTTTGTCAAAGTCAATGCCGCTCGGAGAGTTCAAAAATGAAGGCACTATATCTACGTCTTTTTGCATCAAAACAGGGACTGTAGCTTCGATTGTTTTTTCGCTACTGGATATCGTTTCATTGGAAATCGGTTGCCCATATGCATCGTACATTATTATCGGTAACTTTAAAGATATAGTGGAACTGACTTCACCGGGTACGGAATATTTTACCGCGACTTTTTTAATTTTAGAAATTTCGGTTTCAGGGCCGGAAAGAGTGATTTTTGGCGATGACAGTACTGTGCTACCCACGAAATACCCCGGTGCGGCCGTAAAGTCAATATTGGATTCTACTTCGAATTCCGCTTCTCTGTATCTATCTACCATAACAGTGATAACAGACGGCTTCACCGCAGAAACAATGTTATAATCCTGTAAAACGCCAACTTTTTTTGCAGACAGCTCCAGGGTATAGTTCCCCGGCGACATTATGGTGCTCGCAGCTTGAGGGGCAGTGACTTGAATATCATCTTTTGTGACCTGCCCGGCCACGATTCTGTTGCCCGTTATTTCAACTCGTGCTGTAATATTGTGTCCGCTGAAAATCTTCAATCCATCTTGTTTTGCGCTTTCAGAAAGTTCTATATTCACAGGAATATCCGCAATAGTAACCGGAACAATGTCGCTATCGTTTGATGAGACGCCAATCCAAATAGCCAATGAAGAAATAATCGAAAAAACCACAACAAATTTATTATTATAAAACAATTTGCCTACTCGTATATTTCTAATCTTATTAAATTGACGTTTCCAAAACATTTTGTTTAATTTGATTTTGTGCATTTCGAATTTCTCCAACATTAAAATCGGTTCGATTTTTTAGATTTTTTCTTGCTTCCGAGCAAATAACGCCTCATATCTTTATCGAAATCATCCAAACTTTCATAACTTTTAAGCGTTCCGTTCACCGCAATAGAAACCGTGCCGGTTTCCTCAGAAACAACGACAACAACCGCATCTGAATTTTCACTCATCCCAAGAGCCGCTCGATGACGAGTCCCCAAACTTATGTTAAGATCTCGATTTCTAGTGAGAGGAAGTATGCATCCACCGGAATAAAGCACCCCGTCACGAACCACAAGCGCGCCGTCGTGAAGAGGGGCTTTGTTATAAAATATATTACAAATGAGTGGCACAGACGGTTTCGATTTTATGATGGTTCCTGTACTTATTATGTCGCCGAGCTTCGTTTTTCTTTCAAAAACTATCAACGCACCCATTTTTTCTTCACTGAGCGACAAAACCGCCTCTCGCGTCACTTCTATTATTTCTGAATAAAGTGCATCATAAGCATTTCTATCTTTTTTTATGTAATTTGCGGACCAATACTCTCCAAGATTGCTTCGGCCTAGCTTTTCAAGCGCTTGCCGAAGTTCCGGCTGAAACACTATTAAAAGCCCGAAGACACTGAACTGAAAAAAATTATTAAGAATCGAAGAAAGCATCCTGAGGTGCATCTGGCACGCCACAAAATATGCCACAAGAATTATTGCAATCCCCTTAACAAGTTGCCCTGCACGAGACTCTCTCACTAGCTTCACGAGCCCATAAATAAGCGCTGCGACTGTAAGTATATCGAAAAGATCGTATATATTAAAAGTTCGCACTAAACTAACTAAAGAACGCCAAATTCCATCCCAAAACTCCATGTTACGCATCACCAAATTTTAAAAATCAATAAAAATCAAAGCACCGGTCATCAGTTTTGAGTACCAATATTTCTTATTTTATCATAATTTTAAGTCTTTTAAAATCCCTTCATAAGCGCTTCGTTCATCCTGAGAACAGGCTTTATGCTTAAAAAAATAATTTTGTATTTTTTCTAAAAAAACACTTGACAATAT
>CAZDOV010000045.1:0-6330 GCA_964507135.1 uncultured Eubacteriales bacterium
GAAATTAACCCATGAAATTGCACAAAATCATTATACCATTGCTCGTCTGTAGCGCACAGATATTTTTATCACCTGGAATTGTGCATCCATCCGGAGATCAGATTAAAACAGAGGAAAACGGTCAAACTATCGAAACTACTAAATTTGAAGAAACGCAGATTACCGCGGAACAAGCGGAATCATCAACCAGCAACCCAAACGCAGAGCCCATAGAGAAAGGTTCACCGCACAACACATTCGTGGCAGAACTAGATATAGAAGATTTAATTCGCCGGATGTCATTAGAAGAAAAAGTTGGACAACTGTTTGTCATCCCTCCGGAATCATTGGCGTCCGTAAAAGACGGTGCTACAACATTGAGCTCTGAAATGGAAGCAACTTTGCAAAAATACCCTGTTGGTGGTATCATAATGTTTGGAAATAACATCAATAATCCCACACAAGTAACGGAATTTATCAGTGCGCTTCAGAGGGCTACAAGTGTTCCTCTATTTATTGCCGTTGACGAAGAAGGCGGCCGAGTGGCACGTTTAGCTAACAACTCTACATTTAATCTTACAAAATTTGAAAGTGCTGCAGCTGTTGGAGCAACCGGAAATGAACGTGAAGCTCTAAAAATGGGGCAAACTATCGGAACCTATTTGAAACAATATGGATTCAATCTGGACTTTGCGCCAGTGGCTGATGTCAATACGAACCCCGATAATCCGGTGATTGGGAAACGTTCATTTTCGTCTGATGCAAAATCCGTGGCGCTGATGGCTTCAGCGATGGCGAATGGATTGCGTCAGCAGGGTATTATTCCAACGTTTAAACATTTTCCCGGACATGGGGATACAAAGCAGGACAGTCATCTCGGACTAGCAATCAATGACAAATATCAAGCCCATTTGGAAGAATGCGAATGGTTGCCGTATCTTTCCCTAACGAATCAAGATTGCGTCATGATGGGACATATTGCTCTTCCAAAAATTACCGGCGATTCGACAATTCCGGCATCCATGTCTCATCAAATTGTTACAGAAATTCTGCGCAAACAGTTGGGGTTTTCGGGTGTGATTGTCACAGATTCTCTAGTAATGAAAGGTGTTACAGACGTTTATGGCAACGAGGAGGCTGCTGTTACCGCTATTTTGGCAGGTTGTGATATTTTATTAATGCCGCAAAATCTACAAGGTGCATTTGATGCCGTTATCACTGCCGTAAAAGACGGACGTATTTCAGAACAACGAATAAATGAAAGCGTGAAACGAATTCTGTCATTAAAAATCCAATACGGAATTATGAATTAACACAAAACTTGCTTCGTTCAGTTTTATACGATTGCCCCCGCTACAGGCACTTGCGTGAGTATCAATTGTGTTGCGAGTTCCTAAAGTTAGAGTTCATATCAAAGTGTAAAGTGTCCAACTGTCCAACAGCCAACTCGTTAGAGCAGCATATTATCAAACTATATCCATTTACCGCATACACAAAAAGCACCTTCTGCAATTTTATTCTATTGCAGAAGGTGCTAATATTTTTCGGCTCGAAAAAACGAGTTTACAGATTTATATCGTCGTCTTTTAGCTCAGATTTATCTTGATATTTATACGAACGATTCCTATTGTGTTCAACAATAAAATCATTCGAACACTTTTCGCAGATGTTTTTAGATTTAAAATTCCATACGCCGGAAGCCTCCCCGCAAAAAATACAGCAGGGTTCGTACTTGTTTAAAACCACATTCTCTCCATCAACAAAAATTTCCAAAGCATCTCCGGTACCTATCTCAAGAGAGTCTCTTAGTTCTTTTGGAAGTACAATTCTACCCAAATTGTCAACTTTGCGTGTCATACCTGTCGATTTCATAACTATTCTCCTTCAAATATCTTTTCAAACTTTCAAATCCATAGACGATATTACATTAATTTTGTTTTTTTGTCAATATATGTATTTTTTTGTCAGAATTTCTCCTCAGTAATATTTTTAGGCTAATTAAGCATATTGATTTAAAATAAGTACAATTTTTTGGAGGCAGCGATGTTAAATTATATCTGGCCCGGAATGATTATCATAAGTGTTATATGCGCTTTAGCAACGGGGAAAATACCTGATCTTTCTAGCGCCATACTATTTGGAGCCAACGAAGCGATTAATCTTACAATTTCAATTTTGGGGATGATGTGCCTTTGGTCAGGAATTATGCAAATCGCCGAAAAATCAAACGTTACTCAAAAACTAGCAATTTTTTTGACTCCAGTAATAAAGTTTATATTCCCAGATTGCCCCTCAAACAGCAAGTGTACAAACGCAATTTGTTCCAATATCACCGCTAATTTACTTGGACTAGGTAACGCTTCCACGCCATTTGGTATTGCAGCAATGGAAGAAATGAAAAGACTTAGCGGTAATTCATCAATTGCATCTAATTCAATGATAATGTTCGCTGTTATTAATACAGCATCATTGCAAATTATGCCAATGATGCTATGCAGTTTACGCCAAAAGCACGGGTCTAAAAATCCGATGCAAATTTTGCCGTGCCTTTGGTTAATTTCACTTCTGAGTTTGGTGTTTGGCATTACTTTGACAAAATGTTTTGAATCAAGGAGAAAATGATCGATTTGGCAGTTGATTTTGGATTTTACGTTGTACCATTAATTTTAATACTGATAATAACTTGTGGAATATACCAAAAAGTGCCAATATTCGATACTTTTTTGCAAGGAGCCGAAGGAGGATTTAGAGCTACAATTTCACTTATCCCCACGTTTATCGGTTTGATTGTAGGTGTTTCCATGTTAAAAGCTTCCGGTGCATTGGATATATTTGCGAAACTAATAGAACCGCTTTGTTTATTCTTTGGCGTGCCCTCAAACATAATCCCACTTGCCATAATGAAACCAATTTCTGGCAGCGGTTCGACCGCGCTTTTAGATAATATCTTTTTAAATCACGGCCCTGACAATTTAACAGGTATAATGGCGTCTATGATCGCCGGATCAACAGAAACTACATTCTATACTATGGCGGTTTACTTCGGTTCAGTGAAAATTACACATACTCGTTATGCTCTTTTTTGTGCATTAGCCACAAATTTTTTTGCGATAATTTTGGCAATTGTATCTGCAAAACTTTTTGTCTTGTTTTTGTAGCCAAAACATCAAGAAATTCCTACCTTGACTCTTAAAAATTATGGTTGACATGCGCGTGGCATTGTGATAATATCTATGACATAATGATAAAAATTAAACTTGTATGTTTTTGTTTTATGGCAATTTGTGGGATATTTTGATAACAAAAATAGTACTCAATATTAATTTAAATCGAATGTTCCATAACTGCAACTCAAAGTGAATTGAAGAGATTTTTATAGATAAAGTTTGAATGGAGGGGTCAATTATGTCAAATGAAGTTAGAAATCAAAATGAAAGTAGTAGTGAGAGTTTGAAAAATGAAAAAGAAACTGTTAATAGAGAACTTGATTTATCAGATTTAGATTCTATAAGCGGCGGCGTAGAAGTAGTAGCACCCACACACACAGAAAATCTTGTGCCGACTATTGTTAATCACCGGTGCAATTGTGGTAAATTTGAACCTCATACTCCCGGAATTAACCTTGATATATGCGACAACTGTAAGCACGCTTTAAAGACTGATGCTAATTCAAATACAACATACTGCGAAAAACAAACGCTTGGAGAGGCTTCAAGCCAGCCCTCTGTACCTCAGCCAATCGTTATTTCGTAGCCTACATTAAAATTGCCAAACGATAATACGCAGCTGATGCCTACTGATAAGCATCCCAAGAAGTGTCGAACTTTTGGGGTGCAATTTTTAACGGTGTGAAAAATTTTCTGTAAATTCAGATCTTCTACGTTAACTGACGTGACATGACGACAATCTTTTTGTTGTCGTGCCGATGTTTATTTAATAGCAGAAGCAAGTGGTGTTTCAAGAGCAGCTCTTGAAAATATTTTTTATAAAAAAGGCTTGACAATATATATATATATAATTGACACAAGCTGAGAAATCAGTTTGTGTTTTTTAATTTTAATAACTAAAAAGGATGTGTTATTTATGGGAACAGATGAAAAATACACCACGGTACGCCAGAAATTACTTAAACAGCTAGGGATTACAGCTGAGGACTTTGAGTATAATAAAGTGGCAGTAAAAAAAGATACTAGCGCATTACCCACGATTAAAAAAATGTTAAATCGTGAAGCAAAAATACTACTCGATGACGACAAAGAAAAAGCTAGAAAAGCTCTTTTGGATATTATTTTAAAAAAAGGCGGCATGCTAGACCAAGTGGAAGGCATGGCAATAAGCGGAGAAACACAATTTAAACAAATTTGCACCGAGCTTAACTCTATAAAATCAGGCAACGATTTTTTAGCCAAGTTTGTTACAAATCCAAACGACGCGCAGAAACAACGTGATAGAAAAGATTTGAAAACAGCACTATCAAACTATTTTGCAAATGCAAACAACGGTAATTCCCCTCAACAATATGACGCCACCTTAGTTTGCCTGTTACTTAAAGAACTTATGGCTAAAGACATTGACAGATTGGACAATGACGCTGAGATAATATACACACGCGGATATAGCCCGGGCTTATACGATGCTTACATGAGAAAGGCACGACGATTTAACAACATAATAAGTACAAGTACCAATCGCCAACAAGAAGCTATACGACAATTCAAAACTATAACCGACACCGATAAAAAAACACTAAAATATTACAATATATCTTATATCCCCAAAGGTGAACCGGAATTTAAAGATAATGAATTGATTACAAAAACTGTTGAAGCCGCATGTGATTTATATCTTGAATTACTGGACAACGGGGGTACTGAACCAGAATTACTTGAATTTACACGGTATTTTGTAAGCACAGCTACTATAAAACGAATTGACTCTAAAAAAATAATTCCTTATTTTACTCCTGAGGATAATGACGACTTACTTAAAATTTCCAAAGTGCTATTCGCAAGTGAACCTACGAAAGATATCACTCCAGACGAACTCGAAAAATTACTCCACGATTATATCGAAACCAAATTGAAACCATGCGCTGCAAAAGTTACAAAACAATTACAAGATATTTACGAACAATTTGTGAAAGAAATCGAAACGGAGGCAGCTAATTATAAATTATCACTAGACACAAAACCATTACGATCCATCCCACATAGAGACCGCTCGTTGGAAATCAAAAACCTAAATACACCTTTAAAAACATTTATTTTAAATTTGTATAAAGACTATTCAGCAACCGCTACTATTGAAACCGAACAACGAAAATTGGGTAGGTTAATTTCTAGCCTAGGATCTATGTTTTATTCTTCTGATTTACAGTACTGGAATAACGACGTAACGCCATACACCGGGCCCGACTACAAAGGCTTCGTAAACAATTGCTATAATAAAATAATAGAAAAGTGCAAACTTTCAGAACAAATCTACCAAGACGCATCGGACTCTTTGCGTAAATTCTTAAAACCCTACATCGACATAGACGACTCAAACATAATCCGACACGTGTATCTACGCAGCCACGATTACATTAAGGGAATATATTCTTCGCAGTTTAAAGACAATAAGCAACAAAAAATACAACAAAGTTACAACAGAATTCTAAAATTTATAACCGACAACTTGGAAGAATTCAAGACCTCAAACGGTAAGTTCGTTGAACCACTAATATACTTCCCAACCTTCAGTTAAAAAAAGAAACTTGATTGCTCTGTGGAAGGTCTTTAAGAACGCCTGCTTCTGCGAGAGTTTCGATGACAGCCTTAGTGATTTTTGAACGAGCTTGGAGGTCGTCGATAGAAATGTATTCACCATCAGCCGATGTCTCTTGAAGACTTTTCGCAGCAGCCAATCCTACTCCTGAAAGCGCTGTGAAAGGTAAGCGGATTTTCCCGTCTTCAACTATGTATTTGTATGCATCGGATTTGTACAGATCTACCGGTAAAATTTCGATTTTTCTCGCCATCATTTCATTAACTATCTGAAACGTCGCGTAAGCGGCGTTATCTTTTGCGCTGGCTTCTTTGCCTTTGGCTATTATTTCAGCCATTTTTCTTTTTACGGCATTCTGACCTTTTATGACCGTCATTCCATCAAAATCTTCGCCGCGAACGGTAAAATATGCGGCGTAATATTCCGGTGGATAATGGACTTTATACCAGCCTAATCTTAGCGTTGAAATCATGTACGCTGCAGCATGAGCTTTCGGAAACATATATTTTATTTTCATGCAAGAATCGATGTACCATTCAGGAACACCGTGAGAACGCATGGTAGCCAAGTGTTCTTCGGTAAGAA
>CAZDOV010000046.1:0-6299 GCA_964507135.1 uncultured Eubacteriales bacterium
AAATGCCAGGAATCGATTTTCGATTAAAATAAATCCGCAAAACATTTTAGTTAACATTTTGATTTAATCATTTTGATGGGATTTCAAAATAGCAATCCATAATATCACGAGCAACATTTTTTGAAGCTGTGCCGTATTTCCCGTGGGCTATTACTACTGATATGGCAATTTGAGGATTATCATACGGCGCAAAACACACAAATGTTGTATGGTCAGAGCCACTATTTTGTGCAGTGCCGGTTTTTGCTGCAATTTGAACGGGATAATTTGCAAAATCGCGAGCAGTGCCACTAAGTGCAACTTCGCGCATGCCTTGCTTTACGACGTTTAGATCTTCTTGAGCAATATCTACAATTCCTGCTAGTTCAAAGCCAAATTCTCTAACAATATTGTTTCGGCTATAATCCATGATTTTTTTCACAAGATGCGTGCGTCCTCTTTTGCCATTATTAGCGATTGTTGCAACGTAAGTTGCCATTTGGATTGGCGTTAGCATGTTATCTGATTGCCCTATGGCAGCCTGCGATGAACCTGATTCATACCATTTTGCTCCGACTTGCTCAGAATGTTCCGGACCTGCAACGACCCCTTTACTTTCGCTGATTTCAATACCAGTTTGGATTCCTGCTCCGAATTTGTTTGCCCAATCTTTCAAGGTTTCTGCGCCAAGCCTGCGGCCAAGTTCGGCAAAATAAACATTGCACGATTTTGCTAGGGCAGTTACCATATTTGCATATCCGTGAACTCCCATGCATTTGAGACTATAGCCACGGTAAAAATTGAAGCTACCGCCACAGTGTATTTTTTCATCCGGAGTGACAACTTTTGCCCCTAAAGCCGCACAAGCTACCAGTGGCTTATAGATTGACCCTGGAGCGTATGCTCCCATAAAAGCTCGATTGATTAATGGTTTTGTGGAGTCTTCACACAGTTCGGAATAATACGATCGTTCCTGCATGAATTTGTTTAGGTCATATCCGGGATATGTTGCTGCTGCCAAAACGGAAAAATCTCGGGTATCTAAAACAACAGCAGCGCCTGAGTTGCAATCAGCGACGCCTTTTGAGCGAACAGTTTCAACGTTTCTTTTAAGGGATTCTTCGGCTGCTTTTTGCAGTTTTGAAGAAATCGTTAAAAAAAGCGTATTCCCCGAGACGGCGGGCTCTTTTTCCGAAACATCCACCGTGCCGTCGCTATTAGATATTTGTATCATGCGTTTCCCGCCAATACCGCGCAAAAAATTTTCAAATACGCCTTCAATCCCGGCTTTCCCAATAATTGAATCCATTGCGTAATCGTTTTTTCGGGATTCGTATTCTTCAGCGGACATAAAACCAGTATATCCCAAAATATGCGGGGCAATTTCGCCATCAACGCACTTCCTCACGATTGAAGTTTGAACTCTAGCGCCTTTGTATTCATCACTGCGTTCCGAAAGAACCATTACCGCTTCTTTGCTTATGCTATCTGACAGGATGTACGGAGTTGATTTGGCAAAATAAACCCCGATTTTTTCCATATTATATTTGACGCTACAGATTGTCCGCTGTTCATCAGGCGAAAATTCTTCGGCTTTATATTTTGAAATCATATTTTCCATGCATTCTTGCGCCGTGATGTTTTCAGGGAATTTCAAAACTTTTATTAAAGTTTTGATTTCGTCATCGCGATTATCTGAAAATTTAAATCCTCCGTTTTCAAATTCGATCGGGAGGACGTCTATCCACCTATCTCCAAAATTTTCCAGCATGCTGATTACCCGCACAATCAAGCTGTTTTCGTTGTTTTTTTCTACTAAAAGCCTGTCTAAAACAACTTTATATCCGGTATCGTTTATGACTAATCCTTCGCCGTTACAATCGACTATTTCTCCGCGTACAGGGTCTGTTGTCACAAAATAAATATTATTGCTATTTGCTCTGGTTTTGTAATAGCTATGATTTACAATCTGCCAATCAGCGAGCCGTGCAGTAAAGATGCCAATTGTTACCACAAAAAAAGCTAATAACAAATAAACTCTTTTTGAATTAAAAATATTTGAATCGCTAATTCATTGCTCCCTCCCTTCCTCCAAATTTGTAGGAAATAGCACGAGTAAAATAAAAGGCTAAAACAAAAACAGGTAGCGAAATAGCCAAGCTTTTGCAAAAGATGTTGCACCAAACATCAGTAATATAATTAAGCTGTTGGCTCGAAAAAGCAACGATCAGCTTTACAATTTCAGTGCAGAACAATATAACTGTTGACATAGTTATCTGAGTGATGACATTTGCCCTTAGAAAATAGTTAGAAATCACGCTGGTGGTATATCCAAATATTCCAAATATCGCCGCGCAAATGCCTATTCCTGCGCCAAAACTGTAATCCGTAAGTATCCCGGCAAAAATACCGAAAACCAGCCCTACAAATTCTTGCTCAAAAAGGGCTATGCTAACAAAGATTGGCACCAAAATAAAGAATTCAGCGCCGTTAGTCGTACCAAATTTTAAGTTTAATATTTGTTCCAGGGCAAAAAAAATTATTATTTCAGCTGTATAAATAAGAATCCTTCTGAAAAGCCCTTGGTTTCTTTTTTGCATAATCTTTACCGCCAAACTAATTTTCAAGTTCTACATTTTTGAAATTATCTTTGCCCGAAAAGCCGGTGATAACAAATACGTGTCTGGTGTTTTTAATATCCTGGAACGGTTCGATTTCCGCATAATAAAACGAATCGTAATCATCGTATGATTTTGACGTAACTCGGCCAATTTTCAGGTTTTTTGGGTACATTCCGCCAAGACCCGAAGTCACTACCGTTTCACCGATATTTATTTTGCTTTGGGCCGCAATAAATTCCATTCTTGTGAGACCGCGCTCCGAAAATCTAATATTTCCGCTAACAACTCCGCTTTCTCCGGATTCAATCCCAGCGGCGCCAACTTTGCAATTTGCTGATAAAATCGTTTTCACCGAAGCAGTACTACCTGAAACTTTGCATATGCTTCCGACAAAACCGTTTTCGGTAATCACAGCATCACCGGCAGATATTCCCAAATCGCTTCCAGCATCAATCATAAGGTTATCGAAATCAAGCCCAAGGCCTCTGCCGATAACGTCGGCTTCTACGAATTGCAAACTTTTATCGGATTTTTTTAAATCGAAATATTTTTTATATCGCGCGTTTTCTAATTTCAAATCGTAATAGTCTACGGTTTTGTCTCTTAAAGCGTTTAGCTCGCCTCGAAGTTGTTGGTTTTCGGCTTCAAGATCAGCTTTTTCGCGAAACTGATAGGAATAGTCGTCAGCCCAATTTGAAATTTTTGTGACTGCTTTTTGAACATAAACGGTCAAACATGATATACAGTTTTCCACGAAATTATCGTTCGGGGTAATACGAGTATACGCAAAGAGTCCAATTAATATAGCCAGTACACCCACTATAATCTTAAAAGACGCACTTTTAAAAAAATATTTCAATTTTTTTAAACACCCCGAATCTGCTGTAAAATCGGTACACTGTTAGCGTCCTCGACAAACCTTGTAATATTCCTTTGGCATGCGCACTTCAAGGCTTTTACCAGTTCCGCCGGCCACGCAATCAAGTGGTTTATCGGCAATACGCACTGGCATATGGGTGTTTTCTGCTATGAGTTTGTCTATTCCGCGCAAAAGTGCTCCCCCACCAGTGAGGGTTATACCGCGGTTTATAATGTCAGCTGAAAGTTCTGGAGGAGTATTTTCTAGCGTGAGTTTGACGGCAGAAACTATACGTTGGAGTGGGTCAGAGAGTGCTTCGCGTACTTCTTCTGAATTTATCGTAACATCCTTCGGGAGCCCGTCGAGCAGGTTCCGACCTTTTATAATCATTTCTGTTTCTGGTTCTTCCGCATCATCTTCTTCGCATTCCTTCTCATTCTTTTCTATGTCATATGGAACAGCTGATCCGATTCTGATTTTTACGTCTTCGGCGGTTCTTTCGCCAATTAGCAAATTATATTTACGTTTGACGTAGGAAATTATAGCTTCGTCGAGTTTGTCACCTGCTATTCTTTCAGAAGTTGACGTCACGATGTCTCCGAGCGAAACCACGGCGACTTCAGATGTGCCGCCGCCAATATCTACGACCATGCTTCCAGTCGCGTCAGAGACGGGGAGTCCTGCGCCAATAGCAGCTGCCATTGGTTCTTCTATTAGCTCAACTATCCCAGCGCCTGCCTGTTTTGCAGCATCTTCAACAGCGCGGCGTTCCACTTCGGTAACACCGGAAGGAATGCAAATCAAGACTTTCGGTTTGCTAAAAAATAAGCTTTTCACCGAGCTGCTGATAAAGTATTTCAACATGCTGGCAGTGATATCAAAATCCGCAATCACTCCGTCTTTTAACGGTCTCACGGCCACGATCGAGCTGGGTGTGCGACCAATCATTTTTTTCGCCTGAGTTCCAACTGCCAGAACGGTGTCAGTACGAGTATCCATTGCGACAACAGAAGGTTCTCGCTTGATGATCCCTTTTCCTTTTAAGAATACCAGAGTATTTGCTGTTCCCAAATCTATGCCGATTTCTTTTGCAAACATTTGTCTCCTACCTTTCTCAAAATAAATATATTTAAACAAATATTTTTTATTTAAAGCCATACAAAGCTATATAAAGCTATATATCAATTATACTGACAGACAAGTCGAAAAATCTAATTTTTTAAAATTCATAAATAAGTATGTGGTGTTATTTGCCTGTGGACCCAAATCCTCCTGCGCCTCTCTTGGTTTCTGCAAGTGCTTCGGCCAAAACGGGTTCTGGAGTTTCAACTCGCATAATTACCATTTGAGCAATTCTGTCGCCGTGATTTATTTCATATGGTTCATTCCCAAGATTGCATAGCCCTACGCAAATTTCTCCGCGATAGTCGCTGTCAATTACGCCCACAGAGTTTGATAAAGTGATTCCATGCTTGATTCCAAGCCCGCTGCGCCCAAAAATGAACGCAGCAAAGCTACTATTGGGGAGCTCAATTGCAAGTCCAGTGTGAATCAATTTATGTTCACCTGGATTTAATCTAATACATTCATCTGTACAAGCGCATAAATCAAGCCCTGCTGAGCCGCTCGTGGCGCGTTTGGGAATAATCGCATCTTCTGATAATTTAGTAAAATTTAATGTTTTTAAGTATTGACTTCCGTTTTCCACAATATCACCTTTTTTATCAACAATTTGATGTTTATTTTCTTGAATTTTTTCGAATTTAAGTATTTACGCCCCCTAGAAAAGCTGATTTTTTTGAAAATTCAAAAAAGTTTTCCTCTTTTTCCACAGAGTTTTCCACATTTTAAGTTTAAAACTGCTTCAACGACTTGGTCGTCTGGATGATTTTGAGATTAATTGAAGTTTTTTTCAATTCAATTAGTTTTAGGCCAATTTTAATTTGTTTTGAACTAGTTTGCGGAGGTAACTTTGTTTATGGTACTTATGATATCACACTTGAATAACAAACCAAATTGTTTTTTCTATAAATTATTTTTTCTACGTTTTTCACATCTCGTCGGTTTTTAAGTGCTTTTTATGTGAGCGCACAGGTTATTTTTTATCGTTTTGGCAAGGTTCTACTTCCCCAACTGGGCGTCTAAACGGTTTTATGATTAATTTTTGAATGTTCTGCTGCTTTTTGCAATCAGTTGAATATGGCGCGGTATTCGGTGTGTTGGGCTGGTTGCTATTAGGCGATTGTGGCAAAACGGATTGCAAATTCTCCTGTGATTTCTCTGATTTTTTGCCACCGGCACAGAGCTCCATGTCATAATCCGATGCAAATCCAGTTTCATCTTCCGCTATGTTGTAAACAACGTAGCACAAAATTTTATTTGCATCAGATTCTTCGATGGTTAGTCCGTTGTCTTCAAAATACGCCTGAATTTCATCAACATCGAAGCAGTTTGTGAGTTCACTTACAAAGTCGGAATTATCCCAGAGAGGACTTCCCAAAACATCTTTGCTTATTCCCACTTCTTTCAAAAAGCTTTTGTCAACATCTGACTTTTTCAAGGTTTTTTCGTCCATTTTCACCACTCCTATCAATTCATTTTTTATAATTATATTATTATTTTCTCTACTGGTCAACCTAAAAATATATGTAATTTTCCGAATATAAAAAAATTTTCAAAAAACGCTTGACACTTTCACTTGAGTGCTGTAAACTAAATATCGTTGGTGTTGATGACATTGAGGGTACACCCGTTCCCATCCCGAACACGGAAGTTAAGCTCAATAGTGCCGAAGATACTTGGCTGGCGACGGCCTGGGAAAATAGGAAGATGCCAACTTT
>CAZDOV010000047.1:0-6261 GCA_964507135.1 uncultured Eubacteriales bacterium
GGAGGAATTACCCACACTCGTGCAGCAAGTGAGGTGTTAGCGGAATTTGGTATTAATATTCCGGTATTTGGTATGGTCAAAGATTCAAAACACCGTACTAGAGCTCTAACAACAGACGGTCAGGAAGTTGAAATCAAAAAATATAATAGACTTTTTAATTTTATAACTAGGATTCAAGATGAGGTTCATCGATTCACGATAAATTACCACAAAAATCTCCGAAACAAAAAAATTATTTCCTCAGAGCTTTTAAAAATTCCAGGAGTTGGTCCCGCAAGAGCAAAAATTTTGTTGAACGAATATGGTTCAATTAATAATATTGCGGGATCTACTGTCGAAAAACTGGAATTAATTGGCAATATTCCAAGAAAAATAGCAGAAAATATATATAAATTCTTTAATAAATAAAATTCACAAAAAATATACTTGACATTGCATACACCAATGTATTATAATCCTATAAAAGAGAAAAAATGTAAAAAAATACAATTGCTTTTAAATGACAAGCTGGAAGAGATATTGTTGTAGAACGCGCTGTTTTAGGATTAATCCAAGTTGTTGACGCGATGCTGAAGACGATTACTCTGGTACACAAGATTATTCGTGGTTAATTGAGGTTGAATTCGAAAATTTTAAGAAAACACTTGACGGAGTATAGATATACGTGTTAGACTTTAATTAGGGTTGAAACCCGATATAAAAATACTAAAGGTATGGAGAGGTTAGATAATGAACCAAAGAAATGTTGAATTGCTTTCGTCAGAAGAGTTAGGAAATGTTATAGGTGGAAACGGGGTTACCGATGTATTAAAAGGCGTGGGCAACGGCGTTATCAAGACACTTTTTGCTCCAGTGTTTGGTTGTTTTCCTACAGGCAAATGTGGGGGTTACGGGACTTTCGATACTAATAACATTAGCGAATCGATTACTCGCGTAGTTACTAACACAGCAGTGGCCGGGGCAGTCGTATATGCTGGTTACGAATTGGCTAAAAAGTTCTGCTCAAAAAGCGAAGAGGAACAAGAAGAAGCAACGCCTGCAGCGTAACTCGCGTTCAAAACGTTTACTTAAGGAGCACCTTTGATTTTGAAGGTGCTCTTTTTGTTGTACACAAAAAATATTTTTCATACTCTCAATAGCCGAACAACAAGTTCTGTGATTACAAATTTTGGTGAATTTTGAGTGCTCTTTAATTTTATATCCGCTTCAATTAGTAACTTTAAACATTTTTTTATCATTTTCATGCTGTATCTTTTGCTATTCCGTTCGGCATTCTTAATTCTAAATTCTTTGGATTTATAATCAAATATTTCTGGTAGTACTGAAACTGAAATTCCTTGGTTCTGCAATGCTTTTACACGGAACATATCAATATACTCACACGCAATAACCGAAACCAGGAGAATTGGCTCTTCCCCCTGCGCAAGCAAATCTTCAAGCATTTGAGCGGCTTTAGGTGCGTCCCCTGATAAAATCAGTTTAGGTAATGCAAATACTTTCTTTTTTTCATATGATTTGCAAATTACGCTGTCTACGGACTCTTCGGTTATTGCGTTCGTTTTTTCAAATTCACATATTTTTTTGAGCTCATTTTTTAGCTCAAAAAGACTATGAAGCTCACAATCTTTTTTGATTTTCAGCGCTACACGATTACTCAAGGTTTTCCCGAAATCGTTATTTGCCCATTCGATTAATTGAGTTTCAATTGAAACATCATCAATAGAAAAATTCACTAACCAGCCTGCTTTTTCGGCTAATTTTTGAACTTTTTTGGATTTGACAGAAGCTTTAGTATCGGTTGATTTTTCAGTTTGAGCAATAATTACGCATACAAATTCTGGCAAATCTTCAATTATCGAAATAAATTTTTCGAACTCAGGTGTATCCCAGCTGGAAAACGGAATATTATTTAAAATTATACATTTTTTTGCTGAGCCTATAGGGTAAGTATTAATTGCGTCTTCAAACTTTTCAAGTTCAATTGTTTCGGAAGAAATGTTTAAAAAATTAAAATCATTTTTGCTATTTTCGATAATTTCGCCCGATATAGCATTCTTGAATTCGTTGACAAAATATGTTTCCCCTGTTAAATAATACAACTTATAAAAATTTTTTCGAGCCAAATCAGCTTTTACTTCAGTGTAATTCATTTTTGGCATTTTTACACCCCTACCCTAACATTATTTTCTGTAGCGACAACATTTAACTTTCCATAATATCCGAGATTGAAAATTTTTACGTTAGCCGGAAGTTTTTTGCGGCAATTTGCGACGGTATCTCTTGAACCATAGATTATAATTTTTTTAAAATTGAGATATTTGAAATTTATCGGTAATCCGCGGGAAATCAAAACATCGACATTTCTCCATTTTTCTGGCACTTCTGACACGTCTCCACCTGAAGGAATTATCAAAAAGCTAGATTTGTCAGCAACTATTTTTGTATAAATATGATCATTTACTTTTTGCGTTTTTATTTCTAGACTATCACCCCAGAGCGAAGATTCCGAAAAATCCCCAAAATATATTGCATTTGGGACTTCGATTTTGATATCTTTCGAAATCAATAAAGTTTTCGGCTTGATTGCGCCCAATACGTTTCTTAAAAATTCTTCGGAATTTTCTTCGCACTGAATAGCGGAAAAATAATCTAAACTTTGAGGATTTGAACAGCAAATTGTTGTTTCCAGATTATATAAATACGGCTTTTCGCCAAGAAACGCCAATACCACACTCCGATTATTCTTGGAAATTATACAACTTACACCATCCCCGCAATCTATAATCGAAATTTTATTTACGCCACGATAAAAAATCTGATACGAAAATATTCCACAAAGCAAAATCGCAACAGCCGATATACAACTCAAAAGTGCAGATTTTACGGGATTAAACATTAAAATACACATTACCGCGATTAAAATTGACGCTGAGAGCCAGAAATTTAAAAAAGGGTAATCCAGTGAAATGTAACTCATCGGGAAAGAAGAAATGAAATCCGATAATTTTATTAAAAATTTTACACAATATCCACTGACAAATGCCAATGGATAGAGCACAACTTGGGGAAAGTGAATTGCTCCAAAAAAGGCAAGCAACAAAGAAAAAATCACAATAACCCCTGTGAGTGGGATAAATATCATATTTGATATGGGGTATATAAGCGATAACACTTTAAAATTAATTAACACTAAAGGTGTCGTAAAAACGCTCGCCGAAAGCGATACGCTGACAGAATTTACGACCATGCGCGTTATGAAGTTTCTTTTTTGTTTTTGACTTTGCTTTTGATAGATAAACTCTTTGATTTTAGGAGAAATCGTTATTATCCCTAAAACAGACAAGGCACTGAGCCACAGTCCAATGCTCATCGACGAGCCGGGATTTTGCAAACATACCAAAAAAACTGCTATACCCAGCGAGTTAATGGAATCTGTCTTTTTTTGAAAGGATTCTGCAATTAAGTAAATTATGCACATTATTCCTGCACGCATTACTGATGGCGTAAACCCCGCAAGCGCCATGAAAATCAAAATTATTCCAGCAGTGAACATGTTCGTAAAAACTTTACTTAATTTTATTTTTTTTAATACCCACATAATTGTCGTCATTATGATTGAAATATGTACTCCCGAAGTTGCCAAAAGGTGTGAGATACCATTTTTCAAAAAGCTTATTCGCACTGAGCTTTCGATGTCACTTTTTTCGCCCAAAAGTATGCCGTTTTGTATATTTGCAATACTCTCGTGGAAAAACTCTTTCGGGACCTGCAACATTTTCTGACGAAATTTTAAAATGTAGTAGTGAATCGATAAGTTGTCTGGAGGATATGTTCGAGTTTCAGAATATTCGTTGCATACAGCACAAATATAAATTTTATTAGACCGAAAATATTGTTTTGAATCAAAAAAATATGTCGATTTTGGCTCATAAAAATATGCGTCGCAAGAAAATCTGTCATAGCAGTCGCACTCTAGCGGCTCGGTTGATGTCATCCTTACCTTGAACGCTTTGACAGGTACCGCGTTAACCTCATCAACTTTGATTATATAATGATAACGAGTATTTTTCTTGAAAGGAATATCGATTATTGTACCTGAAATTTTTGCGTTTTGGTCAAAAAAACCCTGTAATGGTTCTATATTTATTTTGAAATTTGTAAAACTAACTATTGCTGCAACCATACACGTCGCAGCAGCCATACTAAAGACCATGTAACGGCGCACTGGTGGCAAAATTACGCACACCAAAAATATTGCAGTAAAGATTATTACGCAGTGGATCAAGTGCTTTTCGGGCACAAAATTCAGTGAAATGAGAGCTACCACATAGGTAAACCCAATCAACGCCATAGGCCGCTTAGGGAGAAGCTTACGCTCACATGCTACAACTTGATGTGCATCCTTTGATTCAACTATGGCATCATAACGGCTGCGGTGGATCATATTTTTGATGAATTTCATATCCGTTACCTCAATATTATTGCCGAGAAAAAAATCGACAACTTCTCCATAGCTATCGACATCATAGATGTAGCCTAAAAACAGATAACTTTTGGCACGCCCGGCGCGATTCGAACGCGCGACCTTTCGCTTAGGAGGCGAACGCTCTATCCTGCTGAGCTACGAGCGCATATTAAACTTTTCAGCTTATAAGCTTCATTATATCACAATCCAATAGGTTGTCAAAAATAAATTTGAGTGAAAATTAATTTTCTAGGCAATTACGTCAAGTTAAATGCGATGACAAAACCAGTACGAAAGCAAAATTAATTGAAGATTTTCAATTGCCATATTTTAGTTACACAAAAAGTATTGACATACTTTTTTTAATATGGTAGTTTTAAATAAAATATATAATTTAGGAGGAATGATCATGTTGAAATCAAAATTGTATAGACTGATTTCTGTAATTTGTTCGATTTGCTTTTTGGCAAATTTTTGTGGAGTGTTACAAATTTCCACGGCGTACGCCGTGGATGGCGATGAAGGAGCAAGTGCTTCATCTATATCCCTAACCTTAAACTATGTTGATAACACTAGTACAACCGAAAACGCCGAGTATAAGAGTGACGGCGGCTGGGGTACAATTAAGTTTTCTTCAAGCGCAAATAGCGACGAAGGCGATTACACCGACCTCAGCACTATAACCCCCACCAAAAGTAACGGCACATATTCTTATCAACTAACTACCACCGACGGAAATGTTTATATTAAAATTTCAGACTTGGGCGAAAAGGTTGCTGCAGTGATTGGCGAAAGCACCCCTGTTACTGCCGAAACACCAATAAGGCTCGACGCAGACACTAGAATTACGTTTGCGAAATCTAATCCATTTTTAATATGGGCTTATGCCCCTGATGACAAAGACTTACCCAAAGAAGATGCGGATGATTTAGACAAATTCGTCGTAAAGGGAGGAACGGTTTCAGTCAAGACTGGCAGCGGTATTAAAGGAGAAGCATCCCCTACGGACGGAGGATACTACATGATTGCGCCAGAAACTACTGTAACCATAAAACTTACTCCAGGTTACGGTTATCAAGTTTCTTCAACGATTATTGACTCTATGGATGCTACCCAAACACAAGCTAACAACGAACTTGCATCCTACGAGCTTGAGTTAATTCTCTCTGACGAACCTTGCACATATGCCTTTACAATGCCAGACCGTACTATCGTTCTCGGGAACCCATTTACTGCATCCGACGATAGAATAAATGTTACTGCGAGTTCAATAAAAGATGCTGTTATCACAAACGCATCGCAAATCATTGATTCAGGTAACTACGAAATGTATGTTATTGACACTATCTTAACGGAAGACACTAAAAAAACATTATCAACAGCTGCCGAAAGCAACGGATTGACTCCTGTAAGCTATCTGGATATTGAACTTTCGAATTTTTGGTCAAAAGCCAGTACACAAGAAGACGACGTTTGGAAACAGCCGATAACCTCTTTGACTACCCCAGCCAAAATAACTTTGACTTTATCTCAGCCTGCATCAGGCAAAACGTACAAAATGTTTAAATTTGATGACGATACTGTTTCAGAAATTGATACAAGTTATGACGCAAGTAGCGGAAGTGTTAGTTTTGAAATCGCTGACTTTTCCAGCTTGATGTTAGCAGAAGGCGATGCCGAAACCGTAACTATTACGGACAGTAGCAGCAGTAGCAGTAGTAACACTACCCCCACTATTAAAACAGGTGACCACAATGGTTTCCTTACGTATTCCACTTTGATGCTAGCGTCAGTTT
>CAZDOV010000048.1:0-6206 GCA_964507135.1 uncultured Eubacteriales bacterium
GTCAGAAAAGACAGCGAGATCAAAAATGAAATAAATTTAGCTCTTTCAAAAATTGATGAAGATACACGAACTCATCTTATGGAAAAGGCCGTTGAGTGCCAGCCGGCGTCGGCGATATTTTAGAAAAATTGTGGAGGTGCAATAGTCAGTTATGATTGGCAAAACATTTTTTGAATGGATAGTATATATATTGCAATACTATGGTGTGTGGTTTTTGCAGGGGACGGGTACCACGTTGCTTATCGCTCTTGTTGGAACGGTGATGGGCTTTTTAATAGGTTTGGGACTAGGGGCGGTACGAAAGCTCCCACCTGCACGCACGAAAGTTAAACGCTTTTTTATGTCGCTGGTAAACTTCTTGATTACCTGTTACGTCGAGGTATTCAGAGGGACTCCAATGATGGTTCAAGCGATAGTTATTTACTTTGGGATGCAAGAATTTTTTGGAATAGATTTTAAGCCAACTATAGCCGGAATAATAATAGTGTCAATAAATACAGGAGCTTATATGGTCGAAGTTGTACGCGGCGGTATAGAAAGTATCGATCCGGGGCAAATGGAAGCAGCAAAAGCAATAGGAATGTCTCACGGGCAAGCCATGCGCCATATAATCCTTCCGCAAACAATTAGGAATATACTCCCTGCAACCGGAAATGAATTTATAATAAATATAAAAGATACTTCTGTTTTGAACGTTATTTCAGTGACGGAACTTTTCTTTGTTACAAAAACTATCAAAGGCGCGATATTCCGGACTTACGAGACGTTTTTAGTTGCGGCGGCAATATATTTCGTTCTTACGCTAACAGTTACGCGTTTGCTCAAAATTTTAGAAAAGAAAATGGATGGCCCTCAAGAATTTGTTCACGCCTCTTCAACCATGCCGATATTATTTATAAAAAAGCCGGGTGAAAAATAATGGATGATAATATAATAACCATCAAAAATTTGCACAAGTCCTTTGGCGAAAATAATATTTTAAATGGAGTAAATTTTAGTATCAATAAAGGTGATGTATCGTGCATTATTGGTCCGTCTGGTTCAGGTAAGTCGACGTTTTTGCGGTGCATTAATTTGCTTGAATATCCTACGCAGGGGGATGTTTTGTATAAGGGCCGAAGTGTTTTAAACGATAAATACGATATTGATAAGTACCGTTCGCGCGTAGGGATGGTTTTTCAGCAGTTTAATTTGTTCAGTAATTTGAATGTGCTAGAAAACTGCGTCGTCGGCCAGACGAAGGTCCTTAGAAAAAATCGTTTTGATGCAAAGCGCAATGCACTCAAATTTTTGGACAAGGTCCAGATGGCAAAGTTCGCAGACGCAAAGCCTAAACAGCTTTCCGGTGGGCAAAAACAACGGGTAGCAATTGCTCGGGCTCTTTCGATGGACCCGGAGGTTTTGCTTTTTGATGAACCCACCTCTGCGCTCGACCCGGAAACAGTGGGGGAAGTCCTCAAGGTAATGAATAATCTCGCTGAACTTCGGATGACGATGATTATAGTTACGCACGAAATGGCCTTCGCAAAAGAGGTGTCGAACCGCATAGTGTTCATGGACGAAGGTGTGATATGCGAAGAAGGGACCCCTGATCAAATTTTGGTAAATCCGCAAAATGAGCGGACTAAAAATTTCTTGTTTCGGTTCATTGTTGGTGAGTCAAGTTAATATTTCTGCGATTTAATAAACTCTGCAGTGCACCGAAAACGCTCCCCATGTTCGGTTCCGGAATGTTTATATTCCGAGCACCTGATTTAATGGAGAGCGTTTTGCTTTTTTGTACGGATATGCGTAAGTATTTAACTGGCGTTAAATGGTGCGGTTTCGTTTTTTGCGGGGTTTGACGTAACAAAACCGCTTGACCTTATTAATTTTGTATGCTAAAATAAAAACTACCTCATAAAAGGGCTGCTTTTGGGATGCGCGTGTTTTGCAAGAGTGCTTTTCTAAAAAGAATATTGTTTGCCCTAGAGGGAGGCTAGATTATTCCGAAAATACCGGGAGGTGCCGCAAATGAGAGTGAAAATAACGTTGGCATGTAGCAAATGCAATCAGCGTAACTACAACACGATGAAAAACAAGAAAAACGATCCTGATAGGCTCGAGATGAATAAGTATTGTCGCTTTTGTAGGAAACATACTCCACATAAAGAGACAAAGTGATTTAAGACAGGAGGCAAAACAATGAGTGAAGGTAAAATGAATGTGTTCGCGAGGATTAGAGATTTCTTTGTAGAATGTAAAACTGAGATGAAAAAAATTGTTTGGCCGACTCAGAAGGTTGTTTGGAAAAACAATGGGATTGTTCTGCTGATGATTTTTATGATGGGCGTTTTTGTTGCGATTCTGGACACGGGACTTATGGAGCTTCTGGGACTTGTGATGTCAGTTTCCAATAATAAGTGATAATCCGGAGGGAACAAAATTAATGTCTGAAGATAACAAGATGGTGTCCACGGGGGATGGTACAGGCAACGTTGAAAATATCGCTGATACGAGTAGTTTACGAAGTATCCCGATGGGAAATAATAGACGGACTTTCGGGCGAAACAATGTGATCTCGGAAAAAAACAACCGGATACACGGTGAGTCCAAATGGTACGTAGCACATACTTATTCAGGCTATGAAAATAAGGTTGCTACGGATCTTGAAAAGGCTATAGTGAATCAGAATTTAGGCGATATGATTCAGCAAGTAAAGGTGCCAACCGAAACGGTTGTTGAATTGAAAGACGGCGAAGAACGAGAAGTCGAGAAGAAAATTTTTCCGGGATATGTTTTTGTTAAAATGGTTCTCAACGATGCATCGTGGTATATCGTGCGAAATGTTCGCGGATGTACTGGCTTTGCGGGTACTTCCACGAAACCTATACCTTTGACTGATAAAGAAGTCGAAAAGTTAGGCATAGAAGTGAAAACGATAAAACTTTCTTACGATGTCGGTGAGTCTGTTAGAATAATGCAAGGACCGCTCAAAAATATGGTTGGTCGTGTCAGTGATATTAATACAAAAGACAAACTTGTGACGATTGTTGTTTCGATGTTTGGGCGTGAAACCCCAGTCGAAATGGAGCTTAATCAGATTGAGCCTATAAATTAGGCGAGGTTTGCTTGGGTCTGTGGTCTATAAAATTTTAATTTTGAAAATGCGTTCAGTGACATTTGATTATCGCGGTGATATCTATAGACCTGAACTGCAAGATTTTGGAGGTGCCAACATTGGCTACGAAAAAAGAAATTAGTGCAGTTGTAAAGCTGCAAATACCTGCCGGAAAAGCTACACCGGCTCCTCCTGTGGGCTCCGCTTTGGGACCGCATGGGATTAATATAGCTATGTTTACGAAGGAATTTAATGATCGTACAAAAGACAGCGTGGGTATGATCATCCCTGCGGAAATTACGATTTACAAAGATCGTTCGTTTACATTTATTACGAAGACTCCTCCAGCAGCTGTTCTTATCAAGAAGGCTATTGGATTGGAAAAAGCTTCAGGAGAACCAAACAAAAACAAAGTCGGTACGATTACGAGAAAACAAATTGAAGAAATCGCCGCGCTTAAGATGCCAGACCTGAATGCTGCGAGTTTAGAAAGCGCGATGAGTATGATATCCGGAACGGCCCGTAGTATGGGAGTATTAGTTGCAGATTAAGGCTAAAATCAGTGGGAGGATAGACATCCGGTTAACCACTAACAGGAGGAAAATTATGAAACATGGTAAAAAGTATAACGAGAGTATAAAGTCGTATAATCCATCTGATCTTTATGATTCAAAGGAAGCCATCGAGGCTTGCATAAAAACTGCCAAAGCCAAGTTTGATGAGACGATTGAACTCCACGTTCGTTTGGGAGTGGATTCTCGCCATGCAGACCAGCAGGTTCGCGGTGCACTCGTTTTGCCGAATGGAACTGGTAAAAAAGTTAGAGTTTTGGCGATTTGCAAGGGCGAAAACGAGAAATTGGCAAAGGATGCAGGGGCAGATTTCGTTGGCGCTGAAGAAATGGCCCAGAAAATTCAAAGTGAGAATTGGACCGGGTTTGATGTGATGATTACAACCCCTGATATGATGGGTGTTGTTGGGCGTCTTGGTAAGATACTTGGCCCCAGAGGTCTTATGCCGAACCCAAAAGCTGGTACTGTTACTACTGATGTGGCCAAGGCGATCAAAGAGTCGAAAGCTGGTAAGATTGAGTATCGTTTGGATAAGACAAACATAATTCACTGCCCAATTGGTAAGGCTTCATTTGGAGCAGATAAATTGTTTGAAAATTTTGATGCTTTGATAACAGCTATTGTTAAGGCCAAGCCGGAAAGCAGCAAAGGACAGTATATAAAGTCTTGCGTTATTTCATCGACAATGGGCCCTGGAGTTAAGATGAACCCGAACAGACTTGAAAATATTGGTTGATTTCATTGACAATCATACAGTTGTATGATATAGTTTGAGTGTATTTTCCAGAGACAGCAGGTACAGATTAAATCCTGCCGAGGATTTTTGCGACAGTGATTAGATTTGTCTGTACTTCTCATTTGTCAGTTTTCCTGTGTCTTTGAAGATACTTGAAAGCTGGCAATTTTGCTTTGACCTGTTATACTGAAGACGGAGGTGATTTGAATTGCCAAGTGCAAAAGTATTAGAGCAAAAAAAGGTTATAGTGAGTGGCATTGCCGAAAAGCTGAAAGCTTCTTGCGCAGGTGTGTTGGTTGATTACCAAGGCATAAACGTTAAGGATGATACAGAGCTAAGAAAAAAGCTACGTGAGTCCGGTGTGGAATACGTGGTAGCAAAAAACACATTGCTGAAGAGAGCGGCGGAAAGTGCTAATATTGAAGGCTTAGAAGCTTCTTTAAAAGGTTCGACAGCATTAGCGATTAGTAAGGATGATTATGTTGCCGCTTCGAGGATTTTGTGCGATTTCAAAAAAGAACACGATTTTTTTGAAATCAAATCGGGATTTATTGACGGCAAAATGATTGATTCCAAAGAGGTTTCCAATCTTGCAAAACTTCCTTCCAGGGAGGTCCTTGTTGCCCAGGTTCTGGGTGGACTCAATGCACCTATTTCCGGACTTGCAAATGTGCTTAATGGGCCTATCAGGGCTCTTGCAATAGCGCTTAATGCTATAGCCGAAAAAAAGAGTGCTTGAAATCATTTAAAACTTTAGATATTAAATTTTTGGAGGTAAATATCAATGTCAGAAAAAGTAACAAACTTAATCGAAGAAGTAAAATCATTAACGGTTCTTGAGCTCAGTGAATTAGTGAAAGCTCTTGAAGAAGAATTTGGAGTGTCAGCAGCAGCACCAGTCGCAGTAGCAGCCGCTCCCGCAGCAGCAGGTGCTGCAGAAGCTGAAGAAAAAACTGAGTTCGACGTTATTTTAAAAGCTGCCGGCGACAACAAGATTAAAGTCGTTAAAGCAGTCAAGGAACTTACTGGCCTTGGACTCAAAGAAGCGAAAGAAATGGTTGACGGTGCGCCAAAATCTATTAAAGAAAAAGTTTCAAAAGAAGAAGCTGATAAGATTCAAGCTCAACTCGTTGAACTTGGCGCAGAGGTTGAAGTTAAATAACATAAAATCAAGTTTTGTGTTATAACTTCCCGGTTCTTATTCAACACAAGAAGGCGTAAAATGCGTTTCCTTGTGTTTTTTTATGAATAATTTTATCATTAAGGTATAGTAACAATAAAAAACGAAAATTACTGACAAAAAGTGGATAAAAACGAAGAATCAAGGATGAAAAAATTATGAAAAAGATAAACAGTAGATATGCAAAAATAACCGAAAAGTTTCCGCGAGAGTTTATATTACTTCAAGGCACCGGGTGCTTTTGGAAAAAATGTATATTTTGTGATTATTTTGAAGATGTAAGTGCTGATCCATTCCGCGTGAATAAACCCATAATCGAAAAAATAACAGGCGAATTCGGTGTTTTGGAAGTAATAAATTCCGGGTCTGCTATGGAATTAGATGAACAGAGCTTGAATTTATTAATTCAAAAAGCAAATGAACTCAAAATAAAAGAAATTTGGTTTGAGGTACACTGGGCGTATCATAAAAAACTTTTAGATTTTTCAAAAAAATTTAAAAATTCTAATGTAAAATTTCGAACCGGAATCGAGAGCTTTAATCCTGAACTGCGAGACTTTTGGAATAAAGGAATATCGAATAACGTTACTCCTCAAAACGTTGCTAAATATTTTAGTA
>CAZDOV010000049.1:0-6129 GCA_964507135.1 uncultured Eubacteriales bacterium
CGAGTGACAGCAACCATTCTTTGCAAAAATTTTTCCAATACTCAAACCACTCCAAGTCAGTCCCGGGCTTGCAGAAAAACTCCAACTCCATTTGCTCAAACTCTCGTGTTCTGAAAGTGAAATTCCCGGGTGTTATTTCATTACGGAAAGACTTGCCGACTTGCGCTATACCAAATGGAATTTTCTTTCTTGAGATACGCTGAACGTTCGAAAAATTCACAAAAATCCCCTGGGCGGTTTCTGGGCGCAAATATATCTCATTTTTACTTTCTTCCGTTACGCCTTGAAACGTTTTGAACATAAGATTAAATTTACGAATACCTGTAAAATTATGTTTTCCACAATTTGGGCACTTGATATTTTTTTCTTCGATTGTTTTTTCCATAGCATCAAAAGACATGCCGTTTGCGTCAATATTACTATCTTCCAAAAGCTTGTCAGCTCTGTAACGTGTTTTGCATTCTTTGCAATCCATCAATGGGTCAGAAAAGCCACCAACATGTCCAGAAGCCTCCCAAACTTTCGGATTCATAAGGATAGCAGCATCAAGGCCAACATTGTATTTGCATTCCTGTACAAATTTTTTAAGCCAAGCTCTTTTTATATTATTTTTGAATTCGACCCCAAGCGGACCATAATCCCACGTGTTTGAAAGGCCACCGTATATTTCGGAGCTGGGAAACATGAATCCCCTTTTTTTACAAACATTTACTATACTTTCCATGTTTTTCATAGAATGTCATTACCCCTCTTCTACACAAAAAACCGAAAATCAGCTGATTTTCACGGCACGCTGATTTTCTGAATTCAAAGTCACTCCCAAAACATTATCAAAAACCGAATTCGAATTGGGAATAAATCTTCCGTATTTAATTATAATATTCTCAAATCTCTTAAGCAACTGAACTTTTTTTACAATTTCTTCTGGATAATATCCCGTGTAAATAACGAATTCATCGTTACAACCGTGATTCCTAAAATACGACACAAGCTCCAAAATCTCTTCGAACTGCAGCATGGGTTCGAGGCCTCCAACAACAACAGCACTTGTGAGCGGATTATGCGTATATCGCCTAAATACATCCGAAATAAAAATCTTTTTTGTTGGCATTACTGAAACTTTTGAATTCTGACAAATCTCACATGCAAGCCCTAACTCTTTTAGGCACTTAAAATCACACCTTACAGTTGCAATGAACATAGACGCTTTACGATAATCTTGAAAATTCTCGTCAACTATCTCTTTGACCATGATATATGGTTCAGATGGGGCGGTGTTATTATTCATTGAGATCGAACCATTTTCTTTGATTAAATTCGTGCTTTCTTTCCTTGCTATATGCAGATACCGGAACCAAAAAGCCTACTATCCGAGAATAAGTATCAACCGGCGATTCGCCGCACTTTGGGCAAGTCTCAGAAAAGAACGCATGTTCGCTTGAACAAACTGAAATTTTGCAATTATACGCAAAGTATATCACTCCGGATTTTGCAATATGGTTTAATAACTCCCATGCTTGCTCTTCACTTGCAAACTTCCCTGCAAGGTTTATGTGTGATATCTGCCCTCCCCCGCATTCTTTATCAAGGAGTGCTCCAAGCTTTATTTTCTCGTTGAGAGTACATTTTTCCATCAAAGGGATCCATTGATTCGAATATATAAAATATTGCTCTTCTTCCGGGTATAAAACAGCGTCTTTTTGACTCAAAACAATATTTGCACGTTCGGCCGGAATAGCTTCTACATTAATGCTATAACTAAAATCGTAGGAATCTTTTTTAGCATTAATAGAATTCAAAATTTCTGTCGCGAATCGCAAACCTTCTTCTGAGTAAGATTTATTGCCAAATTCATCAGTATCGATGAGTCCAAACTCTGAAATCGCCTCATACATTGCAGTGATTCCAACAGTATTATACTGTTTTTCTATCTCTATAAGGCCATATGAGTAGTTTGGGAGAAGACCTTTTTTTATATTCTGCTTAATAATATCTCTCACAACATCAAGAACTTTTATACAGATGTCCAATCTATTGTCCAAAATCTCCAAAAATCGCTTTTTATCGCCGCTTGACTCAATAGCAATTCGTCGTAAATTTATAGTATTAACCTGAATACTCCCGACCGAAAGCGACGTTCCGCCTACGGAGTTTATAAACGCATCAAGTTTTGAAGTGTTTGAAATAAGTCTACAACAATTTGAAAGACTAGTAACATCATTCCCGACATAAAAATTGCTGTCGTACCACTGCATATTATGTTTGTTGCACCAGCGCGCAAATTCTTCGTCAACAAATTTCCCGTTTTGATAAAGTAACGAATACGTCAAAACCGGAAACGTCATCATGGTCTCATTTCGGATTTCAGAAACCTCTTCCATAAAAACTTTCTGATGTTCAATAATCCCTTCAATATGATCGATAACGTAATCGCCATTCGGGAATTGACGGCCTCCAAAAAGTTCAACCAGATAATTTCTATCCATTATGCTTATGTTCGAAAATGCACATTCAGTTACTCTCAAATACGGTTGATTCAAGTCGTAAATAAATTTCTGGAAGCATTGACGACGGTAATATTCTGGATCTTGAAGATAAAAACCATTGTTCACGTCGTTGTACCAAAAATAATACGAGTAAAGCAAGTAACTTGGAAGGCCCACTGCCCCGCTACTACGGTTTGAAGTCCAGCTTATGAACTCCAGGACGTGGTCATTAAACGTCGTTAAGTGCTTGGGAGCTCCGGTTTTAAATTTATTAATAAAAAACAACCCTTCGTTTACTACCTTTTCAAGGTCGTAAGCGTAACAATAAGGCGTGAAAGAAGCAGTTGAAGAATTGTGAAGATAATATTCACCGTTCCAGTCGCCTTCAAGCCACTGCTCTGCAGTATTTAAGCCGTATTTTTTTGCAAGCTCCATAAATATCTTATTGTATGAAAGTAATTTCGTGTGAGGTTTAACCATGTCAGAGAGTAGCGTCCTCACGTCATGCGTCGTGCTATTGGCGTTGGCATCGATAGTCGTTTCTGCTACCGTTTGCGATGCCACAAAATTATCTATAAAATCGGTAAAATTCAAATTCGAGTTTGAAAATCCATTTATCATTTCAAATTTTGAATCATACTTTTCTTTGAGCTTTTTCAGACATTCTACAAATGGTCCAAAAAAATCGAGTTCAATTTGCATTACTATTTTGCCTCCTGGATTTTAGTATTATCTAACGAAACCGTCCGATCGAGCTGCTCGTTCACCCACCCGTTTGCTTCCAAAAATGTCAAGTACCTTGGCTCAGCACCATTGTTGCTTTCAGCTTCCTCTATTTTGAGAACTGGCAGCGACTGCATTCCAAGGGAAACAAGCTGGCTTATATCGGCATTCTTGAAAAATTTTATACTCTTAGAATTCAGTTTAGCTTCCAGCACTTTGCACTTTGGGCAGTCATTGCTGTAAAGCGTTATAATCGAGTCCATAAATATCTCTCCTCAGGTAAGTTTTTAGTTAAATTACTTTATAATAGTTTAAAATTCACTATATACCTATGCGAGTAATCCTAAAGATCGTACCAAACACTACTCAAACGCTATATATGGTACGATAAAACATTGTATTCGCTATATGTAGCAAAGTCAATGACAAATGATGATAAATGATTTTAATTTTTGAATAAAACCATTTAGTTTAAACTTAATGTTACGCCAAAAATCACACGTAAAACTATTTCTTCCCCGCTTTACGCACTACAGTAAGCTTGTAACTTGGCAAATTTTATTTTTTCCCTTTGCTTACAATAATTATAACTTCCGTTCCATAGTCCAATAGTTCCCCTTCTTCGCAATTCTTGTAACCTATCACGATTCCTTGGGCATAATCATCATTATATTCAGAGGTCTGCACAGGAACCAATTTTGCATTCGTAATTGCCTGAGAGGCTTCAGAAAGCGTTTTACCGGTAACATCTGGAACAACCTGTTTTTGCGGCCCCTTGCTCACATTCACAGCAATCGTAGAGCCCACCGACATTTCTTCTCCTGCCGTTGGGGTTTGCGATATAATACAGCCTTCACCAAAATCATCACTGAAATCAACAGACAAAAGTACTACTTGGTAATTCAAATTACTATTTGAAATTTCCTCTTTCAAATTAGCATAATTACGACCTACTAAATTCGGCACAGCAATTTTTTCCGATTCAGCATTAGATGTATCATCAATCTGGTACGTAATTTCTTCAGTACTCTCCACCGTAGAACTGTCGTTTTGAATTGTTCCAGTATTGCCAAGAAGAAACAAATATATTCCAAGGCCAGCTAAAAGCACGGTTAATGCCACAACGCACGCAATTATCCCCCATTTTCGAGAGGATTTGTCCTCCTTGATTTCGTGAGCAGTCTCGCGGTCAAGCTCAAAATCTGCATTAAAATCTTCTCCTGTACCCTTAATTTGAAAAACAGGTGAATTTGATAGCTCAATGCGTACTGATTCAAAAGAAAGAGTTCGGTTAAATTGCGAAATTTTAAGCGCATTTGCAAGCGACGAAATAACATTATCGGGAATATTTTCGAGAATATTTTCAGATATCAAAAGTCTATCATCATTGACTCTTTTTAACGCTGATAAAGGATACTCCCCCGTTAAAGCCAAAAATAGCGAAGCCATGAATCCATAGACGTCGGTTGCTTCAGAAGCTTCGTAACTTTCACTATATTGCTCCAATGCAGAGCAACCGTCATACAGCTGCCCTTCAATCTCAGAATGCGCACTACGAAGAGATTTTGTAGCAAATCCTGTCAACTTAATCCTATTATCAGGCGTGACAAGCATATTTGTAGGGCAAATACCCAAATGCCTTATCCCAAAATTTTCCATTTTTATGAGTGATGATAACAACGGCATAAACATAAGATTCGCATCGTTCCAATGCATCGTGCCACCAATTTTAGCGAGATATTTTTCGAGTCTCACTCCGTCAATCCACTCCATCACGATGTATGCCGTACCGTTTTCGTTAAATATATCATAAACTGCAGTTATCGATGGCAAGTTTCTGACCTTAGCAACTGAGCGAAAGCACCTTAGAAATTCCGTCAACAGGTTATCAAACGATCTTTTCTTATTTTCCAAGCACATAACGCGGATAGAATCGGATTTCCTCCCACACAAATTCTGTGGGAAAAATTCTCTGATATATATCTTGCTTTTTTTGGTTTTGTCGTAACCTATATAACTAAGCCCCTCACCGTTCATCTCTATACCTTTTCCGACCAAATATCTTTCCTCAAGAATTGTTCCAAGAGGCAAAAAAGGCCGCGGTTGTGGCTCTGAAATTGAATGACCGCAAAATTCACAAAAATCATCAGAATTTTCAATTATACTCATGCAGTTCATACACAGGTTTTCCATCGCACATTACATCCTTCCAAAAAGCAAAGCTAAAATTTAGTATTTTGGCATATTTTTTCAATTATGCTATTTATTTTATTTTTACTTTTTGCAAAAAAATTGTCAATCTCAAAAATCGAATCGTCAGTACTTTTTAAATTCATAAAATGAATACTCTCCACACCCACTAGACGCAAATTAGGTAAAATTTGTTTTTTTATGTAAATATTGTAATTATGAGTCGAACCCTGAGAAGTTACCACTACTGCATGCTTTGAAATAGGATCGCGCCTTGACTCATGATGCCTTTGAAAATAAATAGGCTGCATTCTATCAATTACACATTTTACAGGCGACGACAAAGAAGCGTTGTGAATCGGCGAAGCAATAATCAATAAATCGCATGAAATCATGCTTTCGTAAAGGCTAGTTAAATCATCATATACGCATTTAAAAGTCTGCCCACATTTTTTGCAATCTCTGCACGGTTTGGGATTTATTTTGTAAACATCAAAAAATGACACAACTTTTTCGGTATCGACAAAATCCAAAAAAGCGTTCAAGGCGTTTAAAGTTGGGCCTGAACCGTGCGGCGAACCGTATATTACTGTGATTTTAAGCGACATTTTACTTTATCCCCCAAAAATTGGTTTCAATATCACCCGACAGTTGATTCGAATTCAAGTACACATTTTGAATAATCCCTATAGCCAAATAAAGGCACATTGCCGAGGATCCCCCTACACTG
>CAZDOV010000050.1:0-5969 GCA_964507135.1 uncultured Eubacteriales bacterium
TTAACCGTAAAATTTCAAGCGAAAGAGTTCAAAACGAGCATGCTATAGCCTTTATTAAGCGTTTTAAAACTTTTTCTGAAAAATATATCGTAATTGCAGAAAACGCTTTGCTATTAGGTTCAATTTAATCTCTGACATTTGCAATTATGAGCTTTTGTTTTGATTTCGCAGGAGGTCTATTGTATAATTTATCGATTTCATAGAGCAAATAATTTTTTGGAGTTTGCTTTTTATTTATAGTTAAGACTAGATTTTCGACTAATTTTTTATTGGTACTTATATCTGAAATTTTGTATCCATCAGTGCCAATTATCCCATAGCTTATGTATTCTCCAAGTTCGTCGTCATAGATAGTTTCCTCGATTAAAGCGTATTTCATATTTAGAGTCCTTTCTTTAAAAAAATTCAAATCCATCGCATTAATGCAAGTGTTGATTGGTCAGTTGATTGTTGTGATCGATTAACACGTAAATTCTAACATCAATCAGATTTTGACGCAATACAAAAATTCAAATTCGTGTAGTCAAACATAAAACAGGCGAACTATATAATATACTTATAACAATTATATAAAATTCACTCAGCGTTACATTAGACAAAAAATCAAAATTCAGCTACTGCTGTATTAAATCAATTGTAAATCTATAAAAAACTCTATAAAGCTGGCGAACACGAAGGCCTCCTATGATTTTTTATATTTTACCATGGAAAACCTTGATGTTTTTCATTATTACAGAGCTTTTTTCATTGGCTCTGGTAGAAATACCGGTATAGCACCAAAAAGCTTAAAATATCGAAAAACGTACGTCAAAATTTCTTTGGGCAACGCCTTGACATACCAACTCATCCTTGCTATTAAATAAACAAAGGCACAGCAACAAAAGATTGTCGTCATGCCGCTTCAACTATCTATAGAAAATCAGAGAGTTTTCACAACGTCAGTTGTTGTGGCTTTTAATTTTATTATAAAACTCTCTCACATAATCATGACATGTGAAAATTATGGCCTGTGAATTGCCCTTCAAAGTGTATTTTTCTAAAAAACCAAGCACCTTTTCAAGCCGGTTATCATCATATTGCATAAAAGCATCATCAAATATGAACGGTGGCTGCGACTTTCGAGAAATGATTTCAGATATAGCTAACCTTAGCGAAAAATAAACTTGATCGATTGTACCTTTACTAAAACAGTTAAATGGCCTATCAACATTACCGTCAAATATCATCACTTCATAGTTTTTTTGCATGTAAACATTAGAATATTTCCCACCTGTTATATTTCTAAAAATTTCCGAAGCTTTTTCGCTAAGAGCTGGCACTAAGTTTTTGCTTATATCTTTTGATGCCTCCTCGATTGTATCAGCTGCGATTTTCAAAGCCAAATAGTGTTCAAGTGCTCTTTGCTTTTTCAAATTTTGTTCCGAAAGTTCTGATTCGAGGTCTTTTCGACTCACGGTTGGGGCGGTAATAGATTTGTATTCGGATATGTACATTTCTTCTAAGTTCATACTTTTTAAAATTTCAAATCTGGATTTTAAAGCATTGATATCTTCCGACAATAATACGTTTTGGCTTTGGTTTTTTAACTTTTTGTAATAATCTCCCAACTGCTTTAGAGTAAACCCCTCAACACCTAAAATTTTTGATTTATAGTCTATCTGCTCGTTTGTTTTTTGAATATGCTCATATAATTCTACAATAGTGTTGAAATCAATTTCAAAATGCTCCGAGGTAAAATCGATTCCCAAATTAATTTTATTTTGAGATAAGTATGCAGATACACTCTGTAAAAGTTTGTTTCGCTGGTTCAAATCAAACTCGAGCTCGCGCTCAAGCGAAGCCATATGCGCACTTTTTGCATAAGTACTGTAATATTCACTGACACTTGCACAATTTTTTTCGCGAAGAATATTTTGCACGCTTTTCATTGTATGTTCAAGCTCAAACTTTGTTTTTTCTTCGTAATTAACAATTGCAGAACTTATGCTTTCATTTGACACCGCAATATCGCTATTTAACTTTTCAATTAAATCATTAATTTTCTTGATTTTTTTCTTAAACCTTACTTGAGCTGCAAAAATATATAAAATACAAGCAGCCATAAAACCGCATATCGCAAAAATCGAATAATGCCCCATCCCCAAAATCGCGCAAGTAACTAATACACACATGCTCGCGCCAAACAACGCTAATGCCACGCTAATATTTATTTTATGTTTTTTTGATATCAAATCAGCTTCAGTGCATTTTGAATTTTTCACGCATTCTGTATATTTTACCTCAGATTCAATTTCTTTGAGGTTTTCGTTTACGACATCCAACTCTGAATCTTCAAATTTTTTATCAAATTTTCTTGAAAAAAGATAATTGATATTTGCCGCACGATTCTCCAGTATTTTTAAATTTTCAAGATTTTTTTCGAAAATCGCTTTTTCTTCCGCAGAAATTTTTTGGCAGCCGATTGGTTCATTGCCTTCCGAGGCAACGTCTTGAATCATTTTTTGACAATTTCTAATTTTTAAATTTATGTGGCTCAATTCTTTTACATAATCTCTTAAAGGTTGAAAGTGACTGCAAAAATTTTCAAAACTAATCCCATAATGTTCGATTTCGCGTTTAACATCAGTTCTTCCTTTCGTGAGCTCTATTAGCTCTTCGACTTCTTTTGCCCGTACCGAGCTTTCATTATTTTTTAACTTTAATTCTAATTTTTTATATTCATCACGCAAAACATCAATTTCTCTGAGCTTCGCTCGAGCCTTTTCTTGGCCATGTTCCAAATCGTCTAAATCTCTCATTTTTTGCCTAATTTCAGAAATTTTCGCTTCTATTTTTAAAATCTCACCGCTCCTGCCTCCTGGAGTTTTCAATTTCTTCATTTCATCGGTTATTTTTCTTATAATTTTACTTTTAGATAGATTTTCTTCACCTGTGTGAGAAAAATTCGAAAAGATTTTATCAGCGAGAGCATCTTTAGATGCCAATTTGGATTTTCCATCCGTAATAAAATCTGCATTTCCGATATTCCCTACATAAGCGCTGCGTTCATAACAAGCAACATCTATCCCAAAAAGGTACTCGCCGATTTCTTCTTCTTTGCCCAAAGCTATGTTTTCTCCAGCGGTCTTATTAACCAGGAGCGATTTATCACCACTTGGAGATTTATTGCTAAATTCTTTTTGAATAAAATAAATATTCCCGTTAAATTCAACTTCCATAAATCCGCTCATAGCTTTTCCGTTCCAAGAAGCATATTTTGCTCTCAGCGCTTTGCCCTCTTTAGGCACTCTGGGCTTACTATAAAACATTAATTTTATAAAATCCGCTATAGTTGATTTCCCAAATTCATTAGGGCCGTAAATGATGTTTATGCCGGATTCAAAGTTCATTGAAAAATTTTCCAGTTTGCCAAATGAATTAATATTTATTTTTCTGATTATCATTTTTAAGCATTCTCCTCTTTTAACTCTTCTTCAATCACAGCTAAACCTATTTTCAAAGCTTCATTGTTTATTTTTCTTTCGATATCATCTTTAGAATTCTCAATTTTAAAAAGCATTTTTTTAATAAATTCACTTTTAAAATCATTTCTAAACTGCAGTTTTTTCAAATCGATTTTGACATTTGTTTCGTCAATCAAATTGGTATAAAAAATTTTATCTCTCAAAAACGAAATCAATAACGGTATATCAATAATCACACCCTCATCGATTTCACCTTTGAGAACTATTTTATAAAGATTTTTCGAATAGCCGTGTTTCTCCTTCAAAACTGAAAAAATACGGTCTTCAAAATCACTTGTATATTGACATCCAGTAACATCAACATCCACAATTTCAAAAGTCCGTCTGCAAATTTTACGAAACTCCAAATCACATTGTTTTTTCCCAACTGTACCAATGTAAAACCCTTTTTCGCCAAGTTCGTCAAATCCAGTCCCTTGCAAATTCCCGGAATATGCATAATGCGTACTATCTGCACACAAAATTTTCGTGTGTTTGTGTATATGTCCAAGGGCAACGTAATCCATTTTACTTGACTTTATGTCATCAGTAGTAATATTTCCGTATTTGCTTTCTCCAAAAGTATTCAAATCGCCATGCGTGAGACAAATATTAATGAATTTATCGTCCACCTCTTTCTGTGGGTCAAAACTTTTGAGAACGCGAGAGTATTCATACGCTCCCTGAAAGGCGTTCCCAAAAATCACAACTTTTTCTTCTTTTAGTACCACTTTTTCAAAGCTACGTTCCTTGAAAATGAACACATTTTCAGGCCAATTAAACCGAACATATGGAGAATCAGGCGTAAACGGATCGTGGTTCCCCGGAGATATAAATATTTTACATTTGCACTTTTTAATTTCTGAGATCAAGTTGTTAATGTCCGAACTTTTAACATTAGTGCTGTCAAAAAGATCTCCTGCTATCAAAACAGCATCAACATCCTCGTCGTCGCATATCGTGAGCATGTCGAAAAAAGCTCTTTTTGTGTCTTCTGAGAGAATTTTAGACACTTCGTCGTCAAAATTCCCACATCTTACGCCTATGTGAATATCACTGCAGTGCGCTATTTTTACTTCCATTGAACGCTCCTTTTGCCGTTTCTATAAATTTTCTCAAATTTTTTGTTTTCAAAACTTTGGTATTGATTTTCGTTGATTTATAATTTATACTAGAAACTGTGTGTAGATATAAAGTTTGCGTGCCTTTGGGTAAAGCATTCTTTTATAAATAAACGCTTCACCAGTAGATTATATGGCTAAGGTGCGTGTGATTCAACATACAGCTTGGATGGGCGCTATACGACGGATGGTTGTGAACCATGTCAGGCGGGGAACCGAGCAGCATTAAGCAATATTGTTTCGTGCGATATAGTTAGTTCGTTGGGCTGTATGTTTGATCACACGACGCTTTGTTGTGGACGAGGTAATGTATTTTGTACCAAGCGTTGTATAGAAAATGGCGTCCAAAGAGGTTTGAAGATGTTATAGGTCAAGAGCATATCACCGAAACGCTTAAAAGCGAAGTTATTTCAGGCAGGGTTTCTCATGCATATCTTTTTGTCGGCTCAAGAGGAACTGGAAAGACAACATGCGCTAAGATTTTTTCAAGAGCAGTCAATTGCTTATCACCGGCAAACGGTGATCCGTGCGATATTTGTGAAATTTGTAAAGAAATTCAAGACGAAAGCGCTTTAGACATAGTGGAAATCGACGCAGCAAGCAATAATAGCGTTGACAACATTCGTTCGATGCGTGAGGAAGTTATGTTTACTCCGACTAAATGTAAGTACAGAGTGTACATAGTTGACGAAGTACATATGCTTTCAACCGGTGCTTTCAACGCATTCCTAAAGATACTTGAAGAACCACCGAAACACGTTATTTTTATTCTTGCAACAACTGAAATTCACAAAATCCCATCGACGATAATTTCGAGGTGCCAACGTTTTAATTTTTCTAGAATATCGGAAAAGCACATATCGGAAAGAATAAATTTTATATGTCACCAAGAAAAAATTAAAATAGAACAAAGTGCAGCTGAGCTTATAGCTAAATCAGCAGACGGCGGTATGCGTGACGCCATTTCAATTTTGGATCAGTGCGCAAATTCTTGCTCTGGTGACATAACTTTAAGCAAAGTAGAGCAGATTTTGGGCGTAACAAACAGCGAATACGTCCAGGAATTCGCGAAAAATATTTTAAACGGCAGTTGTCTTGAATCTATAAATTTGCTTGACCAGCTTCATAAAGAATCGAAAAACATGCGAAAACTTTGCGAAGAAATTCTTGAAAAATTCAGGGCCATGATGATAGAATCTTTGAATAATTCCGGGAATTCTGCGCCACTGAATAAAATTTTGAAAATTTTGGATATACTTCAAAGCGCCTACCAAAATATAAGTAATGGTTCAAATCCAAAACTCGAAATGGAGATAGCTTTTGCAAAATTATGCATAACGACCGA
>CAZDOV010000051.1:0-5897 GCA_964507135.1 uncultured Eubacteriales bacterium
AGCGCCACCTTGCCAAGGTGGAGGTAGCGGGTTCGAGCCCCGTCATCCGCTCCAATTTAGCGAGATTGTTTGATTGATGTTTTTTAGGCGCTATAGCCAAGTGGTAAGGCCGAGGTCTGCAAAATCTCTATCCCCAGTTCGATTCTGGGTGGCGCCTCCAAATTAATTGTTTGTAGTTAGGTATTTGTGTTGTTATTTGGTTTTTGCCACGCAATATATGATTTAGTAGATTCGTATATGGTGTGGCTATGTTTAGTGTTAGTACTTGCGAGGAAATATGGATGCTTGTGAATGTGGGTTTTTCTAATTTTATTGCTTCGGAAAAAGTAGTTGCCGTGCTTGAAGCTGACTCTTCTCCAGTTCGACGCTTATCGCGAACCGCAAAAGAAACCAACAGTTTGCTTGACGCCACGTGTGGACGAAAAACCCAGTCTGCGATAATAACTGACAGTGGTTATATTGTGCTTTCGGCTTTGGATTCTGAAACAGTAAGTTCAAAAATAAGGGAATCTTAAGATTTTTCGCGTGGATTCGTGATTGAGAATAATGTTGTAAATAAAGCAAGGAAGCGGGATTTTTAATGAGTCGTGGAATTTTGATAGTCCTTTCTGGTCCTTCCGGTACTGGCAAAGATTCCATTTTGCAAGAAATGTTAATGCACCGAAACGATATTAAAGTGTCGGTTTCTTGCACGACTCGCAAGCCACGCAAAGGCGAGATTCACAGTAAAGATTATTTTTTCATCACTGAGCCAGAATTTGATAGAATGGTTAAGCAAAATCAAATGCTCGAATGGGCAAAATTTTGTGGCAATTTTTATGGCACACCAAAACCTGAGGTTGAAAAACTCCTTGATAGTGGCATAAATGTTATTCTAGAAATCGAAGTTCAGGGCGCAAAGCAAATCATTAATTCATATCCAGAAGCGGTAAGTATATTCGTATTACCGCCATCTATCGGGGCTTTGCGTGAACGGCTTGAAAAACGTGGCCTTGATTCTAAAAAAGCAGTTGAAGAGAGGCTCTTCGAATCTCGCCGGGAAATAAATTTGGCTTACGATTACCAATACGTCGTCGTAAATGATAATTTAAAGGAGTGCGCATGTGACATATTGAAAATCATAGATTCCGAAAAAATGAAAACGAAATATAGAAAAAATATTATCGAAGGAGTATTTAATAATGAAAGAATTATCGATAGATGATATGTTTGAAGGAAAAACCGATAAATATTCATTAGCTGTGGCAGTTGCGAAAATAGCCAGAGAAATAACCGACCGCGCAATGGTTCAAGGCGATAGTTTGGAAGAAAAAGCTGTTGTTATTGCAGCTAAAAAACTTGAAAATCACGAGTATGCTGTTTATGAAGCTGATTAGTATACGTAAGAATTTTGCAAAATGGCTAAAATATTAAAAATAGCTCTAGAAAAAGTTTCTTATAACGCTGATAAGCTTTACGATTATTTGCCGGATAATAATAAAGAGTTCAAAATCGGTCAAATGGTATTGGCACCATTTGGGAGCGGTGACGCTAAACGGCGCGGGATAATTATCAAAATTGAAGATAGCGATGACGAGAGCCGAAATTTAAAGTCGGTTCGTTTTGCGTTTGATAGTGATTCTGTGATAAATCCTGAAATGGTAGAGCTTATTCAGTGGATGAAAAGCAAATATTTTTGTACTTATTTTGATGCTTTACATTTAATTTTGCCACCAGGTTTAGGCAATAGTATCGAAAAAATCAAATATAAAATTATCGAAGAAGCTAACCAAAAAGATTTTAGCGTACAAGAGTTAAATTTCATGGAATTTATACGCGGACTAAAAAAAAATACCGTCAATTTGAAAGAAATTTCTTCGCTAAAATTTCCGCGTTATTCAGAAATCTTGGAATCTTTGATTTCAAAAGGTGCCCTCGAAAAATGTGCATATAGCGAAAAGTCTATTGGATGCCGCGAACTAAATATTTTCAGCATTTGCGGCGAAATCCCAAAAGGAAAACTACGTTCTGAGAATCAAAAAAAAGTGTTTGATTTTTTGAAAAAAAATCCTCAATCAACACTGAACGAAATCACTTATTTTACTGGGGTTTCGAGAAGTGTTGTGGATAGTCTTGCAAAAAAAGGCGTTTTAATTTGTGAAAAATCAAGAAAATATATGAGCCCTGCGCTTGAAAATTTTTATAATCCAAACACTCAACAGCTCAAACAAAATCGCGAGGAAATCACCTTAAACGAAGAACAATTGCACGCTTATGAAAGTATTCTTCGCGAATATAAAAAAAATGGTTTTTCGATTTCTTTACTTCACGGAATAACAGGTAGCGGGAAAACTTGCGTAATTATCAAGTTAATAGATTATATTTTGAGCGAAAACAAAACAGCGATATTTATGGTTCCGGAAATTGCTTTAACATCGCAGTTTGTGAACTTATTTATTTCACGATACGGATCGAGCGTCGCGGTAATTCACAGCGGATTGACCGATTGGCAGCGTTTTGACATGTGGAAAAAAATTAAATCCGGAAAAATTAAATTGGTTGTTGGAACTCGCAGCGCAGTTTTTGCGCCTTTTGAAAATATTGGATTAATAGTTATTGATGAGGAACACGAATTTACGTATAAATCCGAATTTTCTCCAAGATACGACACTCGCGAAATAGCTGCACACAGATGCAAAAATTCAAAAGGGATGGTAGTCCTTTCTTCTGCCACGCCCTCGATTAAAAGCTATTGGCTCGCAAAATCCGGAAAATATAATTTATGTGAAATGAAAAGCAGATACGGACAAGCCTCGCTCCCAAATATAGAAATAATAGATATGAACGACTGCGATGCAGCGTTCAGCGTACAGCCTCTCAGCGACAAGCTAATTTCGCAAATGGAAACCGAAGTTTCACTTGGCAATCAAATAATTTTACTGGTGAATAACAGAGGGTTCAATACTTTTGCAAAATGTGCACATTGCGGCACCTTGGAAATGTGCCCAAATTGCACCGTTTCGCTGAGTTATCACAAATCAAACGGTCGCCTATTATGCCACCACTGCGGATATTCCACCGAAAAAACCAAAAAATGCTCTTCTTGCGGCAAAGAAAAGCTCGTTTATTTGGGTTTTGGAACTCAAAAAATAGAGGATATTTTAAGCGAAAAGTTCCCAAACACCCGAATTTTAAGATTAGATTCCGATATTAAAAACTGCAAAAGATCGCTCAGCACCCAAATTAAAGATTTTGAACTTGGCAAGTACGACATACTTCTCGGCACTCAGATGGTTTCAAAAGGCTTTAACTTCCCCGGTGTTACTCTTGTTGGCGTGGTTTCAGTTGATAGGTCGCTTTGCGACAGCGATTTCGGAAGTTTCGAAAAAGCTTTTGCGCTCATCACACAAGTTGTAGGCAGGGCTGGACGAATGACAAAACCCGGGAAAGCTATAATTCAAACGTTTAACCCCGAAAATGAAGTTATTGAAACGGCCTCGAAACAAGATTACATCTCGTTTTATAATAATGAAATATTAGTTCGAAAAGCAATGCTAAATCCACCGTTTTGCGATATTTGCGTCATTGTTTTTAGTGGTAAATATGAAAATAAAGTTATTGCAGCAGCTGATTATGTGTTTGAATTGCTCAAAAAAATTGCAGCTAAAAACTATCACGACATCCCGTTACGGATATTTTCACCATCAGAAGCAAAAATTAAAATGATTTCAAAAAATTATAGATATAAAATAATCATAAAATGCAAAGATAATGCCAAATTCAGACGTATGATCGATGACATGTTAGAAGAGTTTTTTCAAAATAAAAATCACCGAACGGTCACGATTTTTCCGTGGATTAATCCGGATACGATTTTATAAATCACAGTTTTTTATAAAATTTGAAAGTATAGCAGCTGCGTTTTTTGATGAAGTCTTCTTAAATTTTTCAAAATCCACGCCGGAAACCGAATTAGCGTTATCGGAAATCGCACGAATAATGCCGAAATCCTTTTTATTAATATGGCACACCTGACCAATAGCGCCGGCCTCCATCTCACAAGCAATCCCACCAAATTCATTCCAGAGCTCCACCGCTTTTTCTGGCGAACTAACGAATTGATCTCCACTTAAAACTATTCCCTCATGGACTTTCATGTTTGAAATATTTTTTGACCAAAATAAAATTTCATCTGTCACCCATTTTGTTGTCGGAATTTCAACAAGATCAATTCCGCTGATTTCACCTTTTTTTCTACCAGGGAACGAACTAATGTCAAAATCGTGCTGTATAACACCCCTCGCTATCACTATATCGCCTATATTTATTTCAGAGCTTATCCCTCCCGCAATACCAACGTTTAAGATCAAATCCGGGTTATATTTCAATATCAAAGCCTGCGTACACATAGCAGCGTGGACCTTACCAACTCCGCAGAGAAAAAGCACACACTTCACGCCAAAAATCTCACATTCTGTAAACTCAAAAACTCCGAATTTTATTTTTTTGCTATTCTCCGCAAAAGTTAATATCTCATTTATCTCTTCGCGCATTGCACAAATTATACCGACCATTTTCGTTCTCCTAATATTTGAAAATTTATGAATTAATTTTGAATAATTTCAAATAATATCCATGATATTTAGATTATAGTATAAAATCAGAACTTTTTAAAAATATTTTTGGAGGATAAAAATGGACTATCTGAAAGCATTTGCTGTTGGTGGATTTATCTGCGTTTTGGCTCAAATACTCATTGACAAAACAAAAATCACTCCAGCAAGAATACTCGTTATACTCGTCGTATCAGGGGTAGCGCTAACTGCACTTGGACTTTATGACCCTATTGTAGAATTTGCCGGAGCCGGAGCAACCGTGCCGCTCTCAGGATTTGGATATTTGATGGCAAAAGGTGTTGTGGAGGCCATACGTGAACAAGGCGTACTTGGCGTTATTTCCGGGCCATTAACAGCGGGAGCGGCCGGAATTTCTGCAGCTATGTTTTGCGGATATCTCGCTGCTCTCTGCACTCGCTCTAAAGACAAAACTTAAATTTAACTTATCAAATGTGTCGTAAAACCCCTTGCTTTAGCTATGGGGAGTGCCAATCATATCTCTTTGAGCAAAGCGTCAGCTTTTGCTCATTTTTTAAAGTATAAATAAATAAAAACGCTAATTGGTTACGGAATTAATTATAGATCAAAGTTAAACGAGCAAACTCTTCATGGTCTGGCATTTTGCTTTTTCTTTTGTTTTGCCCATAATAAAGCTATTTTATATTTTAAAAATAATAGGAAAATGTTGACAATACAGCAAAAATATGCCACAATACACTTGAAAATAAATGAAAGGAAAAATTAAAAATGAAAAATAAAAATTTATGGAAATTACTCACAAATTCTGCGTTGTCACTAATCATGGGGTTTGGAATCTTGCCTACAATCTTAGCAGGTAACCCTACCCCCGAACAGTCTGCGTCGAACTCACCAACAAAACCAAAGTCAGAATCAGACCAAGCGGTAGCAGGGTCAGACGCAGACGCGACCAGACCTGTTACGTCCCCTCGTGCAACCCAACAAACATCAACTGCTAAACGCTCGCGTTCATCCGAACCAGCTCACAGCGCTGAGCCGCCAGCAAAACGGACAGTACCTGCCCACGACCCCCTGCCTCAACCGCCACCGCCTTTACCCAATTCTTTGCGCAAAGATATGCACCGCTTGCGCACATCTTTCATGACATTTAGCCTTACACCTTTTGACCCGTCAGCCCAACACCAAGCCGTAAGGGGCCTTGCCCGGGAATTTTTGGGGTTTGCTAGGTCCGTCGCTTTAAATCCCGAGATACCCGACCCATGCGCGTGCCTGACACACGCATTATGTTGTAATAGCTCCATTGGTGAACCCAATCATCACCCT
>CAZDOV010000052.1:0-5741 GCA_964507135.1 uncultured Eubacteriales bacterium
CAAAACAAAGCAAGACGATCAGAACCGCAACGAAGTGCCTAAGAGAGGCAACACATTCGATTCTGAACATCCCAAACCCCTTAAAACCATCAGTAAACATGCTGGTGAAACACCCGTGCCTGTGCCGCCTCGTCGCCCTGACCCCAAACGTGAAACACCCGTTTCCGGAGCTCAAGTTACACCAGAGAATGAAATACCTGAATCACCTTCTTTCGGCCAAGAACCGGACGATGCCCACGAAACCCCGGTGCCTGAATTCCACCGTCAAAATAGCGAACAAGGCAAACAGCTATTTCGTTACCTACAAGACCCAAAACACCAGGCATGCAACCTCTGGATTACCCATGCATGCCATACTGCACTTAACAACAAATTCTTCGACATAAACCCAGACCTTTACATCGTTGCGAGCGCTGAAACAAACGGCACTACAACCGACGTTCTTTTGCACACTGAAAAACTAAAACCACAAGATACTTCCGTCGAAATCAACGCCCTTAATCCAATCCATACTATGTTAAAATTGACGCTGGAATTCGACGATGACAAATGGCTTCTCGACCACTTGACAAAGACCTATTCCGATACCACAAAATCATCTATACCAGAAGATGAAGCAACAGGCAAAGGCCACGACACCCCGGTGATACCCCCTGAATTCCACCGTCAAAATAGCGAACAAGGCAAACAGCTATTTTGTTACCTACAAGACCCAAAACACCAGGCATGCAACATCTGGATTACCCCTGCATGCAATGATGCCCTTAAACACCCAATCACCAAAAACGACCAAAAAGTTTACATCATTGCGAGCGCTGAAACAAACGGCACTACAACCGACGTTCTTTTGCACACTGAAGAACTAAAACCACAAGATACTCCCGACGACATCAAAGCCCTTAACCCAATCAAAACTATATTAACATTGACGTCGAAATCCCTCGAGGACACATGGCTTCTCACACACTTGAAAATATCCTATCCCGATACCACAACATCATCTAATTCAATGCACACCCAATCCCTTGTAGCCCCCTTCCTCTCAATCCCACCGATTGCAAACCCATCTGAAAAAGACCCCGTAAAGCAAGGGCCGTACGCAACGACAACCCCTGACATTGAAAAAACCAAAGCTGCCACTAAAGCCATAATCGATTTCATTGGCGAAGACGTACCTGAATTCGAAGCCACGAGTGACAACTACACCGCAATGGTGGTGCCTAGAGCCATAGCCAAAGCGTACAGCGGCCACCCCACAGCACCGCGAATAAAACAAAATGGCGACAAAACCAAACATCATTACGACTCCGTGCGAGATTTTAACAAAGCTACGCTGTTCCAAAAAACATTTTCACCTGAAGTCGCTTCACAACTTCCACACATCCCTGAAATCATTGAAAGCGAACCCACAAAAGACCTAGTTATCCCCCAAGCAGACTTTTTTGACGAACGTTCATACAACGAACTGCCAAGTCACGTTGAATCTGCAAATGTTTATTTACAAGCAAAAAACGACAAAGACGGCCTCTCCGGCAAAGATAGATACAAATATATACCCGGCCACAATATGTTTTCATATTTTAATGACGAAAAAGATGGTAAAGGCCGACAATATTTCCACGTGTTAGGCTCTCCTAGCCAGCTAGACCATTTGGAATCATCATCTGCCAGAGAAGTCCCACCATTTTCACAATATATCGGCGACAGATCCGGTGGCCCTGCCTTAGCATCCATTTCTGCCCCTGCAACGTACAAACGTGAATATCAGTTTTTGAATTCGAAGATAAGTAACATGTACGAAAAGGTTCAAACCGCCCTAGACGCCACCGCCACCGACCTCCCCAAACTACAAGGTGCACCTCCGTTTTTCAGCAATGGGTATATCAACTTAGAACTTGCCTGTACAACCGGAAACAATGTCTTTAAAAACAAGTTTGCCCAAGCCATTGTTAAAAACCCTCCCAGCCATTATTCACAGGTCGCTGTGTCTAATGATCGTAAACATGTTTTCGGCTATGTTTTCCTTGCTGCATTAAGTTGCCAAGCGGCAGAATATGACTTCGGCGAAGACTTCTATGAAAAATTTACAGCCTACATTAAAAACCCGAAGGAAATTTCCAACGCTTTTCTTTTCTATCTGTGGTTGTATTATCAGCTTGAAAATTACCTCGTCAGCTCTATTAACATGGCTAGACAAAACCCCACCAAACATATTGTCATGCATCCTCTTTGTATTGGCGAAGGCGCATTCAACAACTATGAAGGGCTTAACGCCTTGATGTGGAAGGTTTTGACCCATAAATACGCTAAAGCTATATGCGCCCAAGATAACCTAACCCTGATGTTATATACGCACATGGGCTCTGACGCAGAGCCTGACTCCAACAACGTGGACACGAATTTTAAGGCCGCAATGTTCTGCGATGCAAACACAACTGGACTCTATATCGACAAAGTCCCCACCACCTCCGACATAGCTGTTCAGAAAACTGTTAATACCGCTGTTCGTGTTATGTTGGATTACAACCTCAACGGATATCGTGATCAATTTATCGGAAACGAAGAACGTGCGCAATACGAAACTTTGGAAAACTATTATATAAGAACAGCACCTGGACCTATGAAGGATTTGATTAAATTTTATAAAAGTAACAGTATCTTTAGTTTGGCAGTAAGAGACCCGAACTCCCATATAGGCAAAACATTCGAAAACAACCCATTTGTATGGCTGGAAAAGACAGAAAAACCCGCCGGAAACCCCCAGCCGCCACCACAAACATTCAATAATCCATTAGCAAACCCGAACCAGATGAACAATCCCATGGGCCAAGGCGGATACGCCCCACAAACGCCGATGAACTACAACGCAAACACCGGAGGCGCATTCGCCCCGCAATCGCCGATGAACAACACCATGGGCCCAAACAGCTTCAATCAGCAGCAACAAGCGAAACAGGCGCAATATGTGCAAGAACTAGATAATTTAAAACAACAATATCAGAACTATCTAGATGCACAAAATCGGGCAAGAACAAACTATCATCCAACTCTGATGTCTAACTGTCAGGATCTTCTAAAGAAACCAAATCAGCCCTATCCACAAGACCTACTGTACACATATTGGCGCTGTCTATGTACGCAATATCATGAACATCAGGAATATCTAGATAACACACTGAAACCAATGCTAAAAAATATACAGATGAAATGTCAGCAATATCTATCGCCGCAATATCAGACACATCTAAATACTGCATGTCAGCAATATCAGCAATATCTAGATAATCAACCCTCTCAGAGATATAATCAATATATGCTCCCGAGCTATCGAGAATTAGAGAAATATCTAGATGAGCAACATACGAAATACGTAACAGAACACGCGAAAACGTTCAAAACTCTATACACCAACCTGCAACAGAAACAACCCCTAACTCTCGCCATCCTACCGCCTGCTATGCCACCTCAATACGCCGCAAACCAAACCACGAATAACGGCACCACTTGACGGCCAATTCGAATCCCTGCCACCGTCTAATACTAATGCCGATTCCACACCCTTAAAAATTCACGTCAATAAAAATGCACTCAATAGACCAAACCCCCTACAATGGCCAGACTGAAAGTATTAACTATGAACCAGAATATGTAAAAAAGCGGAAAGCACACGTAGCCTACAAAATTAAACATAAAGACTAATTTGCGCGTGTTTTGCGCCAACTATCCATCTGCCAGGTGCTCACTTGAGGCACCTGGTGCTTTTATTGCACTTCTATCACCCGTAAAATCATAAACTAATAGTTAAAATAATATTTTTTGAATTGATATGTTGACTTTTTCTCGTTTTAAGTTTATACTAAAATAGGACATTTTAGATATTTCAATATAAGGAGTTATTTAAAAATGAAAAATCTTGTTATGCTCACAGAAGACGAACTTGGTCAGGTGTCTGGCGGTGAAGGTATGGGGGAAATGATCAAAGAAACCCTTGTAAAATCATCGATTGACAAATTAGCTATTGGATTAATGTTTCTTATTTTTGCACCGACTATGAACGAGATTGGCAAACGTATTGCGAATTTCTTTTTTTCCGAGTCCAAGAAAGAGAAAGAGACAGACTCAAAAGAGGCAGCGCCAGCAGCCTAGTGCTTTTGATATTTCTCTAATTGTTTTCGAGATTGTTTTCCGAGAATTCATATTCGCGGTAAAACTCACGAGTGTCGTTATTTCTAATAACGGCACTTTTGTTTTTTTCTAAAAGTTTTGTAATGGCATATAAGTCTATCCATATTTCGTTGTCGCACTCTTTTTGCGATTCATCGAAAATCAGTTCCATCCCCCAATGCAAGTGGCTTTTGTCTATATTATTCACGTTTTCTTTAGTGCTATATCCCGTTCGACCAACATACCCAATTACGTCGCCCGCTTTGACGATGCTGCCCTCTTTGAGATCCACGTGAAATGGACGATTTTGCCGCAAATGAGCGTAATAATAGTATCGCTTTTTATCAAAGCTCCTGATTCCAACTCTCCATCCACCGTATTGATTCCAGCCCATAATTTCGGTTATGCCGGATTCAACAGCAATAACCGGTGTACCGGTTGCAGCCATCATATCATGGCCGAGATGCGGCCTTGAATATCCATAAGAGCGCGAAGCTCCAAAATCGTCGTAATGCGCAAAAGGAAAAGTTTTTGCAATTGGCGAAAACGCTTTCAAACCATAGGCTTCTTGCCATTCGTTTGTGGTTTCTTCGTTATTCGATTTTTTGCGAATTTTATATTTCCCTAAAAACTCGCCCAAAACTGCTTGGTATACCGCTTTGTAATATTCATAATTTTTGCTGTTTTCTACGATTTTATCAATAGGAATTCCTGATTTCAGTTCTCCAAATATTTTATCCATGTCTTGCGATTTATATTTTTTAAAATCTCCGCCATATTTTGCCCCTAAAAGTGCCAAAACTTCAATCCAATTTATTTTAATCTCATCGCTTTGAGATTTTATGTCTTCATTCATAGATTTTTCCAAAGCTTCATACGTAGGGCCGAATTCGGCATATTTTATGAAATTCGTGTTTTTTTGCGCCACAACAGAAACAAACTTGCTCAAAAAACAAGCAATACAGGCGCCGAGCAAAGCAAAACTCAAAAATGTTACTATATTTTTCTTTTTTACTTTAAAAACAAACAAGGCATTATCTCCTACTTAAAAATATTTAGTTCAATACGTTTAAGTAAAAAATATTCCACATAAGCTCTCCATATTCGGTGAATTTTTAATTTACGCCAATCAAGTGCTCATGGGGTAAGGCGTCAAGCGCTTTTTGCAAAATTTATAAATTTAGCCCAAAAAGCTTTGTAAAACAAAACCCTGCACAAGTTCGTGCAGGAAATTGATTGAAGAACTAATCAACGATGTTGCCTGTAGCTATCAGTTTTTTAATAATTGGATTCCAATTTGCACGTTCGCGCAAGTCGGGGCATTTAATTTTTTGGTTTTTTGGGTAGGCAATTTTCATAAATGCTTCCTTAAGGGGTAAAGTTTCGTCGATCCCCAGTCTTCTGAGCGTGGAGGTCAAGATTTCCGCACGGTTTTTCGACTGTTGTTCAATGGTGGCGGTGGATGCGTCTTTGCTTTTATTCATGTATTCGCCAAAACTTTCAAATGCACCCATGGCGTCACCGATAAATTTGTTGAACTCTGCTTTTGTAACTGGCATAATAATCATCCTCTCTTT
>CAZDOV010000053.1:0-5732 GCA_964507135.1 uncultured Eubacteriales bacterium
AAAGGGGAATACCAGCTTTTTTTCAAAAAAAACAAATATGACTTGGGGGGGATGTATTGCCGAAAATATTTTTGTGTTTCTCGCAGCTCTCGGGATCGGCGCAGTTGCGGTCGATAAATTCGGTAGGAAGAGCAGTACCACGTCTTCAAATAACGGACCGGCTTCTACAAGTACCACCACGCCAAGCTCCACCTATACTCCGCCCTCGCTACCTGTAGATAAAGCAAAAGTGAGACAAACCAATTACGGCTATGAAATAGAAAACTCAGTTGCTCGGGTTGTTCTTTTTTACGCAAAAGATGGAAGTGATGAATCCTCACTTCAAATGATGTACGAAATCAAACAACCACAAATATTTGATTGTTTACCTGACGTCTTTGTTACTGAATTGTTTCTTGACGACCAGTTGACACCTAAAGAACTGAGTTACCAGGGCTCAAACAAAATTCACACATGCAACGAACACATTGCTACGCCTATTTTACCCATCGCCGGTGTTTCCTCCGCGCAAGTTGATGCTATGTTTAGCCTCATTGAAAGCGCGGGCATTGCTCTTAAGTTTGATTCTTCTCCTCTAGCAGACGTATCAATCGACGGTGATAACGTTCTTCACGCATTGCGCGCAGCGATAGAATTTAATTTCGGTCAATATATTGGGGCATTATCTGAACACTGCCAACACCGCTTAGACCATTTAAAACAGCAAGCTCCCTCAAACACGTGTGCCTTATTAGATGCGAATTTGGATATTATTAAATACGACCAAAAACACGCCCAAAAAACTCTGCCACTGTGCCAATTTGCGAAGGCCATTGGAAATGATGCCCCCTTAAAGGGATTGATGTCTGATATTTTCGTCACCAATAAGATTGATATCTTCAGCCCAAAAGCCTATTGTGACCTTTCTACCCAACTGCGCAAGCTTGCGTCGTTTGGTTATATCCTACAGGATGTAAGTAACCGCAACGCTATTCTGAAAGTGCTAAAAGACGAAGAAAAATTGAAGTTATTATCTTCCGACGATGCTGAGTTTGCAGCACACCATAGTGACAGGACCGTTTTGTATAACTACTTAACCTCTAAAACGCCTGCTGCCTTCATTGGCGGAATCAAGCAAGAGGCAAAGGGATCTGCGCTCACAACCTGTCAAACAGTCCTAAAAGATGCAAAAAGTAAAGGCGCAAATGGCACAATCAATATAACTACTACAAACCCCTTAGACATTGAGCGCACCGCACTTAACATGGAATTGGCGTACAACGTGATGGACGGCTCCTCAATTATAAGTAAAAACTACGATACCGTCGCCAAAAGTGCCCTCGCCCTGTACTCGGGTTCAGATATCGCCGTAGCTGATGGGCACAAGGCCTTGGCCTCTGAGGGCGGCACACCACTTGAAGCCCTACAAACTTCATTTAATGCAATTTTTACGGCCACAAATGAAGTCCGTGGCTTGGGAGGACCACTTCTACCCGGCAATAACAACAACGACGATGACAGCAGCGACAATGAATATGGCAACAACGGCAAAGACGAATACGCCGTCGGCTCCGGCCTCGACGACGGTGAAGATGGCTTCACGTTGACTAAAACCAATGACGCCCATAAAAAACCGGATGGTGATATCCCAAAAACGCATGACTTATTTGCCCACCCCGGACCCTTCCTATTCGGGCCTAACGGTTCTCTGAATTCTGTGGTGCAGACCACCAAAAATAGCAGTAGCTCGTCCAGCGGCTCAGATAGCGACGATGAAGACATCAACGAATTCGTCACCCCCGTCGTCGATGAAGATGCCACTGCTGCAAGCGAAGTCCCACTCAAACCAAACCTCTTCAACAGCTCGTCCAAAGGCAAAGATGGTGCTGACAACGCAAGTGGCCCGTCATTCTCCATAGACGATGGCAACAACAACGGCTCCAATGATCTACTTACCGAACTAACACAGAGCGCTGATGCGCTATGCAAATCCGCCAACGCTATGCAAGACAAGGTCAGCGAACTCACCATCTCATCAACCATCCCCCCAATGAGCTATGATGATTACTTCGGAAAATTCCTTTCTCTAGATGAAAATAGCCCATACTTCGAACAGTCCAATGATATGCACCAAGCCAGATTCAACCTATTGATCGCCATCGAAAATCTACAAAAGGCACTAGACGACGACGACCCTTCCTTTGGCACACTAACGACAATCTCTTATGACCTAAATAAAGGAACCTCCTACGACCAAGCTGCTACTCCGTTCTTTCACGCAACCGTTATGGTGCAAAAGGCTGAGCGTATAAAAACACAGATTGATAACCTAGCAAAAAGTTTTGGTCACACCTCGACTACTGCCAAGACATCGCCCCCGCCATCCTACTCCACAGACCTGTTCGACGACGTCGTAGAGGAACCGCTTCAATAACCGCACTTATTGCGCAAAAACATAAGCTCAGCACACAAACTTGCTGAGCTTATATTATTTTTATTTATCGAAAATTCAAAAGAATTAATACATTCCGCCCATACCGCCGTCAGCTGCACCTGGTGCCGGAGCTGCTGGTTCTTTTTTGTCGGTGATTAGCGATTCGGTCGTGAGTACCATACTGGCAACCGAAGCCGCATTTTCAAGAGCTGAACGCGTAACCTTTGTAGGGTCAACAATACCGAAAGAAATCATATCGCCATATTCATCGCTGAGAGCATTGTAGCCGTATCCAACTGCGCCGTTGCTCTTGACGTTCTGAACTATGACCGAACCTTCAAGCCCTGCATTAATTGCAATTTGCTTTAAGGGCTCTTCCATTGATTTCAGTACAATAGAAGCACCGGTTTTTTCGTCGCCTTCGCAAGATTCAACGACTTTCTCTACGCTTGCCATAGCGTTGACGAGAGCGACGCCGCCTCCGGCTACTATACCCTCTTCAACTGCGGCTTTTGTGGCTGCAAGAGCATCTTCAATTCTGAGCTTCTTTTCTTTCATCTCAATTTCAGTTGCTGCCCCAACTTTAATTACCGCGACGCCACCTGCGAGTTTGGCAAGGCGTTCTTGAAGTTTTTCTCTGTCAAAATCAGAAGTTGTTTCTTCGATTTGATTCCTAATTTGCTTGACTCTCGCTTTAATTTTTTCTGAATCTCCGAGACCGTCTATGATTATGGTTCTTTCTTTTTCGACCTTCACTTGATGCGCTTTGCCGAGTTGTTCAATTGTTGCGCTCTTGAGTTCAAGCCCAAGATCTTCTGAAATCACTTCGCCACCGGTGAGGATTGCGATATCTTGAAGCATTTCTTTTCTTCTGTCGCCAAATCCGGGAGCTTTGACCGCAACGCAAGTGAATGTTCCTCTGAGCTTGTTCACTACGATTGTTGCAAGAGCGTCGCCTTCAATGTCGTCAGCAATAATAATTAACTTGCGGCCCATTTTCACAACTTGCTCTAAAAGCGGTAGAATCTCTTGAATGCTGATTATTTTTTTGTCCGTTATCAAAATAAACGGATCATCGATTACCGCTTCCATTTTATCGTTATCTGTCACCATGTATGGCGAAACATAACCGCGGTCAAACATCATTCCTTCCACAACTTCAGAATAAGTCTCGGCCGTTTTGGATTCCTCAACGGTAATAACGCCGTCTGAGCTTACTTTTTCCATAGCTTCTGCAATGAGGCTGCCAATAAACTCATCTGCTGCCGAAATCGTAGCGACTCGTTTAATGTCCTCCGTACCGCTAACAGATTTTGAATTTTTGACGATTGCTTCTACTGCAGCACTAACAGCTTTTGTGATACCTTTTTTGAGGATCATCGGATTAGCTCCCGCTGCAACGTTTTTCATCCCTTCACGAATTAACGTTTGAGCCAAAAGCGTAGCAGTAGTCGTACCGTCACCGGCAATATCGTTGGTTTTTGTCGCTACCTCTTTCACGAGCTGCGCACCCATATTTTCGAAGTTATCTTCAAGTTCAACTTCTTTTGCTATTGTAACGCCGTCATTCGTGATGAGAGGAGCTCCAAATTTTTTGTCAATGACTACGTTTCTGCCTTTTGGGCCAAGCGTGATTTTCACAGTATCCGCAAGCTTGTTAATACCGCCGAGCAGAGATTTTCTAGCTTCTTCGCCGTAAGCAATTTCTTTTGCCATAATTCTACAAAACTCCCTTTTATGTGTATAATTTTAATTCTTAACTAGGCCGTTAGTTCGGATAAACAGTGGCCAAAATGTCTTCTTGACTGATAATCACGTATTCTTTGCTGTCCATGTTGAATCTTGTTCCGCCATCTTTCGGGATCATAATAATATCCCCTTCGTTGACGTACATTTTAAGCTTCCTTCCTTCATCAGTCATGCCGCCGTCACCTCTTGCGATAACTTTCGCCATAACGGGTTCATCTTTGCTATTACTTCTTGCAAGCAAAATTCCGCTCCTTGTGGCGCTTTCTGACTTCATAACTTCAGCAACTACCTTATCAAGTACCGGTTTAACTTTCATACGAAGACCTCCTTAAAATTATGTTCAATATTGCTTTAGCACTCTGAACACCTGAGTGCTAAAATGTATTTTATTACCTATCAAATGAAAAATCAAGTAATAAATCGTTTTTTTACGAACATCTACCATTTGCATATATTATTTCATTTTGATTTCAACATTTATAATCTATTTAACAATTAAATCGGCCATCAAATTATTTTCCCTCCGCCAATCACGTAACCGTTATCGTCATAAAAAACCGCAGATTGCCCCGGAGCTGGAAATTTTTGAGGCTCATCAAATATTACTGTTGCAAGAGTTTCGTTATTCCTAAAAAACCTGCAAGGTACTTCTTTTGATTTTGAACGGATTTTCACGAATGAAGGCACTTCTTCGCCGATTTCAACCGGCAAAATGAAATTAGTGTCCTTTATTTTTATTTTGTGATTATATCCACTTTCTAAATCGCTAAGAATCACCGAGTTCGTATTTTTATCTATTTTTTTGACGTACAGAGGATGCTTCCAAGCAATGCCTAGCCCTTTGCGCTGGCCAACAGTATAGTTTGCTATCCCACGGTGTTCGCCTAGATTTTCTCCGCTTTCAAGAAAAAACCTACCGTTTTTGAGTTTTCCCCCTACGTAATTTTCAATGAACTGCGCATGGCTTATGTTTTTTACAAAACAAATATCCTGACTATCAGATTTTTGAGCAACAGGTAAATCATATTGCTCCGCTATTTTACGCACAAAAGTCTTTTCAAATTCGCCAAGAGGGAACAACGTATGAGCTAATTGATTTTGCGATAATTTATATAAAAAATAGCTCTGATCTTTGGCAGAATTTGCTTTTCTGAGCTTGTAAGTATTTCGAGATTCAATATACTCTATTCTTGCATAGTGCCCTGTAGCGATTCCGTCAAATCCGTTTTTAGTAGCGTAATCCATTAAAGCTCCAAATTTAATTTTCGGATTGCATTCTACGCACGGATTCGGAGTTCTGCCGTTTTGATATTCGTTCACAAAATATTCAATAACATTTTTTCGGAACTCGTCTCTTAAATCCACCACATGGTGTTTTATGCCAAGCTTTTCAGCGACTTTTTTTGCGTCGACAATGGCATCTTCGGAATTTCCGTCACAAAGATTCAAAGTAACGCCTTCGACTTCATATCCGCGTTCTTTCAAAATAGCAGCACAAGCCGAGCTGTCTACGCCTCCGCTCATACCCAACAAAATTTTTTTCAACTTCCATTCACCTCAATTGTTGATA
>CAZDOV010000054.1:0-5628 GCA_964507135.1 uncultured Eubacteriales bacterium
ATTTCGGCCGCATCCTCTACGGCCATCCAGCACTGCGAAAAACGTACGCTTCAGGTGCGACGCATGTTCTGCAAATCCCAAACAAAGTTCTTGTTACGCTGTGCGCCGAAATCGAGATACAGACAGATTATCACGGTTACAACAATGCGGTTAAAAAAATTTCTGATTTTGGCGGAAAAGTTTTAAAAGTTGAATTTGGAGAGATCGTGCAGATTTTAGCAGCAGTCCCGAAAAATAATTTTGAAGATTTTTGCGCGAAAATTTCCAGGGACGGTTGTGCACCTCCAAAGGTGAGTTTTAACAAAGAAACCTATGTTAAGTTAAAAAAGTCTAAACTTACATATAATTAGTCGTAGGTGAATTTCAATGCCCAGTATTAGAGAGCAAACTGAAAATTTTGAATCCTTAATTTTGTGCAAGCATGCCACACTTTCAAGGAATTCAAAAGGAAGATTAAAACACGAAGAACCTTGCAATATCAGAACTGATTTTCAGCGAGATCGTGACAGAATAGTGCACTGTAAGTCGTTCCGGAGGTTAAAGCAAAAAACGCAGGTTTTTATCTCTCCAAAAGGCGATCACTATCGTACAAGGCTCACACATACATTGGAAGTTGCTCAAATTTCTCGAACTGTCGCGAGGGCGTTGCGCCTTAATGAAGATTTGACAGAAGCGATTGCGCTTGGGCACGATTTAGGTCATACTCCGTTCGGGCACGCTGGAGAAAGTGCGCTGAACGAGCTTTGCCCCTCAGGATTTAAGCACTATATGCAAAGTGTGCGGTTGGTTTCGCACCTTGAAAAAGATGGCCAGGGGTTAAATTTGACGCAAGAAACTATCAACGGAATTATGTGTCACACAAAAGGGGACGAAGCGTTTACTCCAGAAGGCAGAATTGTGCGCATATGCGATAAGGTTGCTTACATAAATCACGACATAGAGGATGCGTTGAGTGCAGGCGTGATAAAGAAATCAGATATTCCCGCTGAGTTCATAAATGAATTTGGAGATAGGTTTTCACAAAGAATAGATACTATGGTCAGTTCGATAATCGAATGTAGTGGTGACGGTAATATACGAATGTCCGATGAAAACGAACAAATGTTTGGCAAAATGCATGATTTCATGTATTCTCACATTTATCTAAACAAAAAAGCTTTTTCAGAAGACCACAAGGTGCCGTATATTATTGCCTCGCTTTATGACTATTTTATGAACCATTATGATGAAATGCCGGTATATTTGCAGAAAGTCGCCGCAGAAGAGTCGCTCAGAAGGGCGGTGTGCGATTATATAGCCGGAATGACCGATTACTATGCGACTGCGATGTTCAAAAAGATTTTTATCCCGAAGTCCTTGACGGTGTTTTAGTCTAATTTTAGGTGTGGACGGTGAGCTATGGTTTTTTCAGAAGATTTTATTTCTGAGTTGAAAGAAAAAAATGATATTGAAGAAATCATATCCGAATATGTGAGTATTCAAAGAAAGGGCAAAAATTCGGTCGGATTGTGCCCATTTCACGCAGAACGAACGCCGTCTTTTTGCGTATATCCCACAAATGGTTCGTTTTATTGTTTTGGGTGCGGTGCCGGTGGGGATGTTATAACTTTTTTGAGACTTGCCGAGCATTTTGATTATGTTGAGGCTGTGAAATATCTTGCCGAACGCGCTGGAATGAACGTCGTCATAAGTGATGAAGAGGCTGAATCTCAAAAGAAGAAATTATTGATTTACAGAATGAACCGAGATGCGGCACGGTTTTTTCACAAATGCTTGTATGCTTCTGAAAATGCTAAAGCTGTGGAATATTTAGCCTCTCGACGAATTTCGCCAAAAACGGTAAAATGTTTTGGGATAGGTTTTTCCCCAAATTCCAGTTATGCGCTTTTCAATCATCTCAAGAGCCTTGGTTACGATGAAAACGATATCGTCCTTGCGAATTTGGCAATGAAAAGTAATTATTCTACAAAACCGAGGGATCGTTTCAAAAATCGAATAATGTTTCCGATAATTGATGTTCGGGGGAATGTTGTTGCGTTCGGTGCACGCACTATTTCCAATGAAATGCCGAAATACGTGAACACAGCGGATACACCGATATTTAAGAAAAGTTCGAATCTTTTTGCGCTCAATTTTGCTAAGAATTCCGGTCAGAAAAAATTGATTCTTACAGAGGGGTATATGGATGCGATTTCGTTGCACCAATCCGGATTTAAAAACGTAGTCGCTGGACTAGGGACCGCTCTAACGCTTGGCCAAGTTAAGCTTTTGTGTAGGTATGCTGACGAAGTCGTACTTTCTTACGACGCTGATGAAGCGGGGCAAAAGGCCGCAAAAAAAGCAATGGACATGCTGCGCGGCAATGGCGTAAGCGTTAAAATTTTAACTATTCCGCAGGCAAAAGATCCTGACGAATATATCAGATCAAACGGAGAAAACGGTGTGGTGAAATTCAAAAATTTGGTTGAAAACTCCCGCAGCGATACTGATTTTAAACTTGAAACTTTGAAAAAGGATTTAAATATTGCCACAACCGAAGGCAAAATTAAGTATTTGACTGAAGCTTCTAAAATTCTTGCAAACTGCGAAAATTCAATTGAAAGAGACATTTATTCGTCGAAACTTTGCGAAGAAACCGGAATTGATAAATCCTCAATTTTGGCACAAGTAAACAAATATTTGAAGTCCAACGCAAAAAAGAATCAAAAAAAAGAATTTAAAAACGTTGCAAAGTTAACTTCAGCGGTGAATGACAAAATTAACAAGGACAAGCATAAAAATTTGCGTGCAGCGTGCGCAGAGGAATTTATTCTATCTTACCTAATAAATAACCAAGATATGGCGAACAATATATTTTCAAAAATAAATGAAGATATGTTTGTAACAAGCCTGAACAAACGAATCTTTTTGTCGATAAAAAAGTTAGCTCAAGAAAATAGAGTGGTTGATATAAATTCTATTTCGGAAAATTTATTTTCTTTAGAAGAAATCGGTAGGATTACAAAAATAGCTTGTTCATATTATCCTGAAATCGGTACTCCCCAAGCCTTAAAAGAATATATGCAAACTTTATTGGAAGAAAATCAAAAAAACGTCATCAATTCGGAAGAAAATTCCGAGATAGACATAAAAAATTACATATCTAAATTAAAAAACACAAAAAAATGATCCCCATAAAAATTTAGAGGAGGCACAAATTATGGATGAAATGATACCAAAGACTAAAACAATAGACTCCGTTATCAAAAATTTAATTAATCAGAGCAAATCATCAGGTCATATAAGCACTGGAGAAATAATGGAAGCCATGGGTGAAATGGATTTTGACCCTGATCAAATTGAATCGCTTTATGATTCCGTGGAATCGATGGGCGTTGAAATAATCGACGCTTTAGATGATCGTGAGCCTCGCGAAAACGATCATGAACATTCAAAAACAAATGGAGTTCCTTTAGTCGGCGAAGCTTCAAGTACTGACGATCCTGTTAAGATTTATCTTAAAGAGATAGGCTGTGTTCCCCTTTTAAGCGTGGAAGAGGAGTGGGAGCTTGCAAAGCGGACAGCTGAAGGTGATGAAAAAGCAAAAAAAAAAGCTTTCAGAAGCAAATTTGCGATTGGTTGTGAGTATAGCTAAAAGATATTTAGGCAGAGGGATGCATTTTTTAGATCTCATACAAGAGGGGAATTTAGGTCTAATAAAAGCTGTTGAAAAATTTGATTATTCAAAAGGATTTAAGTTTTCGACGTATGCTACGTGGTGGATAAGACAAGCTGTCACACGAGCTATTTCAGACCAAGCGCGGACTATACGCATTCCAGTTCATATGGTGGAAACTATGAATAAGGTCAAACGTGTTTCAGGGCAGCTCCTTCACAGCAATGGCCATGAACCAACGCCGGAGGAAGTTGCTAGCGAGATGAATATGCCGGTTGAAAAAATAAAAGAAATTATGCGCGCTTCTCAAGACCCGGTTTCGCTTGAAACTCCAATTGGGGAAGAGGATGATAGCCATCTTGGAGATTTTATACCGGACAGTGATGCCCCTGCACCAGTCGATGAAGCATCTCATGCTATGCTAAAGGAACAACTTTTGGATGTTATGGATACATTGACACCGCGCGAGAAAAAGGTTTTGCAAATGAGGTTTGGGATAAATAGCGGTAGGCCAAAAACACTTGAAGAAGTTGGCAAGGAGTTCGACGTTACTCGTGAAAGAATAAGACAGATTGAAGCCAAGGCGCTTAGAAAATTGCGTCATCCAAGCAGAAGCAAAAAATTAAAGGATTATTTAGATTAAAAAACATTGATATATTCGAATTTTTGCGCTATAATTTTATAAGTGGTGTACCTCATTGTTTATAATTTTTAATTGAAGTCAGGGAGATACGTAAATGCAAAGTTTTTTACAAAGCCAAGTAGGCCAAGCACTCGCACAATTACTGCCTTTAGTGGTTATCTTCGGTTTAATGTACTTAGTTATGGTTAAACCGCAACAGAAGAGAAAAAAGCAAGAGGAAGAGTTACGTAAATCAATTGCGGTAGGTGATGAGATTACGACAATTGGTGGAATTGTTGGGCGTGTTGTGAGTATTAAAGATGACACAGATTCAGTTGTTATTGAAACCGCTTCCGATAAAATAAAAATCAGGAGATGGGCTATCGCAAATTGTAATAAGCAGTCATAAAATTACGTAAAGTGACTGTTTGTCGTTTTCGTAAGTTTACATAGTATAGTTTTTAGGTAAAGCTCTGTCGATATGAAGTCGATGGGGCGTCTTATTTGTCGATGGCGGATTCATCTAGAAAATTTGGTGGTTTTGACTATTGATTTAATATAAAAACATATATAATATAGTTAATAATGCAAAAATATATTTGTTTTGTGAAAATTTTGAAATTTCTAAAGCTGAAAATGAGGGAGATAATTGTTATGACAAATAAAGAAAAGTTTAATCAAAATATGAAGGCGGAAATAATAAGTGACGAAGACGCCGATAAGGTAAACGGTGGCTGGATGGGGGAAACTGTAGAAATTTTTGACGACAACGGAAAGTGGTACATATCCAGCGTAGATTTTGGTCGCAATAAAGAAGAAACGTATAGTTCAAGGGAAGAAGCTATAAACGCGGCTAAACTTGAAGGATATATCATTAGAAGAATGGTATGGACATATGACAAATGCGGGATGCCAGTATACGATTATGAATACGATACATCAGGTTATGACGATTTAGAGCGTAAACTACATTTATTCGGTCAAAATGATAAATAATGAGACGCTTTGCCGGTAATCCTTTGTCGCCTGACGTTGTGGATAGATGTGGGATGTCAGCGTGCTATTATGAATGTTATTGATCCAATAATTCAAAAATTGAGGGTGATTTGACGATGGACGCAAAAAGCACGGATATGAAAGATATAGAGAAAAAAATTATAAATGATTTGATGTCGAAAAAAGAAAAAATTATAGAAATTCTTTCGGCAAAAACTCCCGAGGAAGTTAGAAAAATATTTGAGTCATTTGGTTTAAAAGTAACCGATAAGCAATTGCAGATATTTAGAAAAGCATTCCTCGATAATATAAGCGAAGAAGTTAATAAATTACCGCCCGAAGAGCGCAAAAAGCT